>DYLE01000186.1 GCA_020722245.1 Desulfonema limicola | reverse complement strand
TTCCGCCTTCGCGGATGTCGTAGCGCATCAGCGCCTTTTGGGCCAGGGCAATCGCCACAATTTCCGCATGAAGCACCGAGAGGTTGGACGACACAACCAGGTTCACCCCGGGCGCCACCAGCCTTCCGGTTTTTTCAAAAACAGCGGCGGCAAACGGCCCGCCGGTTTTATTCGCCACATTTTGCCGTGAAAGTTGAATCACAAACCGCATCCGCTCCTCCATGCCGGCAAACACCTCCGGGGTTTGTTCAAGCAGGGGCGTGATCCAGCCGGGCAGCCGGATATTGATCTCAGGGGGTTTTATTTGAAGGTCCATAGGCGCCTGTAATTAAAAGATGAACGTCGAACATCGAACGTCGAACGTCGAACTTTGAATTTTGAATTAAAAACAAAAAAGAGCGATTTCCTTATTTGGCGTTGGATGTTTGGCGTTCAAAAATTAAACGTCGAACATCGAGCTTCCATCTATTGCCCCATATTAAATCCCTTCAGGATCCCGCTTTTTTGGGCTTCATACTCCTTTTGATTGATGAGCCCCTGGTCAAACAGCCCTTTTAAGAACTTGAGCTTTTCTTCCATCTCTTTTTTTTGGTCCTCCCAGGTCTTTGCCTGGGGGGCTTGCATGGGTTTTTCGTCAAAACCTTGAGCCTGGGCTGGAGAAACGGCCCTTTCCTTTTCCGATGCTACATCCGGGGCGATCCGGGGCGCTTTTTTGAGTTCATCCAAGTCCACAACAAGCCAAACAGGGCTGGGGCCGCCGTTTTTTAACGCATGGGGTTTTGCGTAGGGGAGTTCGGAGATGACGGATTTTTCGAATCTTTCGATTTCCAGGGGGTCTTTTTCGGGGATGTTGGCGGGCATTCTGCTGAAATTTTCCGAGTTTGAATCCAGGTCGCGATTGATAAGGTTAAATGCAATATTTAAGGAGCCTTCCGGTTTGACGAAGATCACCCCCTGGGTCTGCCGCTGGGTCCAAAAAAACAGGCCCTTGCTTTTGTTTTGGGATACGAAAGAGATACGCTGGTCGGAAGTTGCTCGGGCCAGGGCGTCGGAGAGGGCCGGGGCCAGGCGGGCGACCTCCTCATCCTTGAAAACCGGCGTTTTTTCAGACCTTCCAGGCGGCCAGAGCTTAAATTCGGTGTAAGAAATCCCCCGTAAAACGGTTTCCAGCAAAACCGCATCCAGCTGGCAGGGGTGGCTGTACTGCTGGGCGATGGTGACGTCCTTGTTGACGCGATGCTCCAGCTCCACTGTGCAGTATTCTTCTTGCACAACCGGCGATTTGACCCATTTCGTGGTGGGCGCGCACCCGCATACTAAGAGAATGACGCCGGCACATATCAAAGCGGCAAAACGTTTCATGGCCTATCTCCCTGGTGATTCAAAGAATGATATTTTTTAACCGGTTTCCTGCTCCACCTCCCGGTCAAAGTCCCCCTCTGCGAGCGGGTTTTTGGCCTGTGATGGAGAAGGCAGGTATTTTTGTTTAAATGTTTCGATGATTTGATCGATGGGAACGTCGGCGAATTCCCCGCGGTAGTGAAGGTATTCCATGTGTCTGTTCCCTTCCAGATCAAACGGATGGTAGATGGAATCGCTTAAGCCGTCAAACTCCAGGGATCGAATGCGGAATTTTTTGCACAGCTCGATGTTAAAGGCCGGCGTGGCCTTGACCCAGGCGTTGTTTAAGTAGATCGAGGTGTAGCCGTGCCAGTAAAAGATATCGGTTTTCATGTGCTGCCGCATGCGCGCCGTGGACAGGTGGTTTTTTATGTCGGCAAAACCCAGCCGGGCCGGTATGCCCATGACCCGGCAGCAGGCCGCAAGAAGAATGGCCTTGGCCACGCACCAGCCGCGGCCGACTTCCAGGGTGTGGCTTGCTGAAAGCCCCTTTACCGACAGATCAATGGCATAGGGATCATAGCGAATATCATCGCGCACCGCATAGTAGAGCCGGACCGCCTGCTCCCTCATATCGCTTAAGCCTTCAGTCTTTTTTCTCGCATATGCAATGACCGCCGGGTCATCGCTGTCCACGGTCGCCGAAGCCTGCAGGTATTGTTCCATATCCGGGTTCATGGGTTTTTCGAATGCCTTTTAAAAAATGTTAGTGTTTCAAATACTGTAAAAATGCCGGATCGCGGAATCCTGAGCATTTTTATCGTCATTTTTATACAGCAGAAGGCCCTCGCGTTTCAAACCTTATTTGCTCCGCTGAAAAGCACCAGCGCAAAAAACCCAACTTCAAGGGGGGTCCAAATTTTTCTTGTTTTTTGAAAAAGATCTGAGGCAGTATAAAACCTTTATGTTTAAGAACCCAACCCTTGAAGGGCGGACCGTTGAAGATGATAAACATGGACGACAGCCCCAAGAACCGGGTGCACAACCGCACCATCTCGGTGTCCACCTATGGGTATGATCAGGATTCGATTGTGGTGGAAGGCCGGCTGACGGATCACCGCTTTCGCCCCACCTATTACTTAAACGGCGAATTCCGTCCGCCCGGAATCGTTCATGATCTGGTGGTGCGGATGCGGGTGAAGGGGCCGGACATGGTGATCGAGGATATTGAGGTGGAGATGGAAACCGTTCCCCGCAAGGAGTGCCTGGAAATTGTAAACTCCCTGGCGCCGGTAAAAGGGATGAAGATTCGACACGGGTTTACCGACAGAATAAAAGCCGAGGTCGGAGGCGCCAAAGGATGTGCGCATCTTGTGGAGCTTCTTCTGTCCATGGCGCCGGCCGCGGTTCAGGGCGCCTGGTCCGCGGTCGCCCAGAAGCCGGTGGATATATCCAGCTTCCCTGATGCGGCGATGGCCTTTCTGGATAACACCTGCTGGGTCTGGCGCTCGGACGGGCCGCTGATGCAGGAGCTGAAGAAGGAGATCGAAAAACGCCGCGCCGCCCATGAGAACCGTCAAGAAAAACCGTTTTGAATCTAACTGTTTTTGTATAAACCTCAATTTTTGAAAGGAAGGAACCATGGCACAGCTGATTGCAGACCGAAGGGACGTCGATTTTGTTCTCTACGAACAGCTTAAGATCGAGGATCTGCTCAAGCACGAGCGTTACCGCAGCATGAACCGGAAGATGTTTGACATGATCATCAACGAGGCGCGCAATTTCGCCATCAAGGAGATCCTTCCGGTGGCCCGGGAAGGGGACCGGATCGGGCTTGTTTTTGAAAACAACAAGGTCAAGGTGCCTGAGTGTTTTCACCGGCCCTACAAGCTGATGTGCGAGGGGGGATGGATCGCCATGACCGAGGATCCGGAGATCGGCGGGCAGGGGCTTCCGTTTTCGGTGGCCCAGGTGGCCGTGGAGTATATCGTGGGGGCCGACTTTTCCTTCGGCGCTTTTGGTTTCGCCACCCACGGCGCAGCCAAGATGATCGAGATTTTCGGCACGGAAAAGCAGAAGAAGCTTTTTTTGAGCAAGATGTATTCCGGCCAGTGGACCGGCGACATGGTGCTTACCGAACCTGAGGCGGGTTCGGATGTGGGCGCTTTGACGACGAGCGCCGTGAAGAATGATGACGGCACCTATTCCATTACCGGAAACAAGATCTTCATCACGGCCGCCGAGCATGACCTGACGGAGAACATCATCCATCCGGTTCTGGCCAGGATCGAGGGTGCGCCGGCCGGTACAAAGGGCATCTCCCTGTTTATCGTCCCCAAGATCTGGGTGAACGACGACGGCAGCCTGGGGGAACCCAACGATGTGGTCTGCACCGCCATCGAGGAGAAAATGGGGCTTCATGCCAGCCCCACCTGCCAGATGACCTTTGGCGGCAAGGGCAAGTGCCGGGGTCTTTTGCTGGGCGAGGAGAACAAGGGAATGCGGGTCATGTTTCACATGATGAACGAGGCCCGGCTCGGCGTCGGCGCGCTCGGCCTTTTCAACGCATCCTGCGCCTACCTGCACGCCCTCAATTATGCCAGGGAACGGGTGCAGGGCCGGGACCTGGCCGACATGTTCAACAAGGAGGCGAAATCCGTCACCATCATTCATCATCCGGATGTCCGGCGGATGCTGCTCTGGATGAAATCCTACGTGGAAGGAATGCGCAGCTTTGTCTATTACATTTCCTACCTGTTTGACAAACAGGTGGTTGCTTCCAGCGAAGAGGAAAAAACCAATATCTCCGACATGATTGAACTGCTCACCCCGGTCATCAAGGCCTATTGCTCGGATCGCGGGTTTGAGTGCACGGTTATGGCCATGCAGGTTTACGGCGGCTACGGGTATACCAGGGACTACCCGATTGAGCAGCTCATGCGGGATTCCAAGATCAATTCCATCTATGAGGGGACCAACGGGATTCAGGCCATGGACCTTCTGGGCAGAAAACTGGGCATGAAAAAAGGGGCGGTCTTTATGAACCTTCTGGGCGAAATCCAGAAGGTGATCGCCGCCGCCAGAAAAGTTGCCGGTCTGGCCGGCCTGGCGGAAAACCTGGAGACCGCGGTGAACCGTCTCGGCGCGGTGGCCATGCATGTCGGAAAAACCGCCATGTCGGCTGATTTCAGGGTGGCGTTTGCCCATGCTACGCCGTTTCTGGAAGTGATGGGGGATGTGATCATGGGCTGGATGCTTCTGTGGCGGGCGACAGAGGCGAC
>DYLE01000185.1 GCA_020722245.1 Desulfonema limicola | reverse complement strand
GGGCAGGCAATTTTTCGAACCAGCGTGAAAACTTGAGCCGCCCGATATCGTAAGGACCGGGCGGATAGTGATCCATCAAGAAGAGCCCAATCCATTGGATTCATTGTTTTCATATTGTGTAATCTCATTGAGAACGCCCGGCCCGACGATCTCCGGCGGCTTCAGACAAGTTCCCGCTGGTTCGAAAAACAGCCTGCCCTCCGGCTCAGATTATGCGAAAAAACGGGGTTTCCGTTCAGCCTCTATGCAGGCTTTTGGATGTAGAATTCGATCCCGCTTCAGGGGCGAATCACAGTTCGCCCCTGTAAAAAACGGTTTTTCAGCCATCAAAATGGCAGGATGTTGGGTCTGGATCGTTCCCCGGAGCAATGGATATCTTCAGGGAGAAGGTTCCGCCTGTCGTGCCAGGATGCGGGTGATTTTGGGACGGTAAGCGTTTCTGCAGGCCTTACGATTGGCATACATGCGGATCAGGTAAAAAACGACGGCGAAAGCGGTCAGGGCGAGTATGATGCTACTGAGCGTTGAATCGAGTCCCATGCGTTTGCCCAGGTGGTCTCCGAGTGCGGCGCCGATGGCCATGGCGAGAATGGGGAGGACATAGAGCAGAAAAGCGGCGCCGAGCAATGTCCGGGATGCCATGCTGATTTGAACCCGATCTCCGGGGGAGGCTTGGGCCGTATTCACGGCTTCCACCTCCATTTCGGTAACGGCATCCTGGGTGGAGCAGGCATGCTTGGCCGTGCAGTGGTCACAGGCAGTACTTCGAACGGTCTTGACGAGCGCAAGCCCTTTATCATCGATCCGTTTCAGTACCACCCCTTCTTCGGTCGGCAAAACACTAATCCCTTCTGATGGCAGATCAATTCGCTAGGGCAGCCATCGGTGATTTGCGGTAGCAGATCAGGCCGCATTGCAGGCATCTCGATGCCTCTTTCAGCGCCGCCTCCTCGCTGAACCCGATTTCGATTTCGGTATCCGGAAGCCTCGAGTCGGGATCCGATAACGGCATGATCTGCCGGGGTGCAGGGGCTACGGCTTCCACATGATCGACATTTTGATAAATGCTTTGTGGAGTGAGGATGGTTTCAGGAAAAGTGAGGGGAATGCCGTGCATGCGCTGGTGGACGGATGCCGCCTCCCTTCTGCCTGCGGCAATGGCGCGGATCGCACCGCTGAAATCGGAAAGCGGATCGCCTTCACCCAGCCAGCCTTTTTGATCGGCGTAATCCGGATGCCGGCATGGCGCGATGGCTTCCCACAACATCGGTGCGGTTGCATCGCCGGGTGTTTCGGAGGTTTCCGGTTTTGGCGCAGGCGTAACGATCAATTCCGGAAAACGACCGGCGGCAAGAATGAGGGCCTCTGCATCGATCGTATGGCTGATGCCGTTTTCCGTGTTGACGTATTCGATGGCTTTCAGTTGCTGTCCTTCTCCCTTGAGTTTCTGGATGGCGGCTCGGTAGATGATGGAAATGCCATCCGGCAATTGGGCCTGGATGATCGATGCAGGCAGCAGGGCTTCATCTTCCCGATACAGGATGGTTATCCGATCGGCTCCTGTCTGCTTGATCTTCACGGCGGCCTCGATGGCGGCAGCTTCACCGCCGGCAATGACCACATGCCCCTGCCGGGAATGGGCATCCGTTGGACCGAATCGCAATGCATCGATCAGTAGATAGATTCCCGGCGCAGGCTGCTCGACGCGTCCAATCGCTCCCCTGGCCAACCGGGAGTCCCAACCGCCCGAAGCGAGCAGCACGGCGTCATAGCCCTGGGCGAACAACTCGCTTAATGCCACATCTTTTCCGACAAGGGTGTTGAGGCGCGCCTCTACCCCCATTTCCAGAACGCCGTCGATGTCCCAGTCCAGAATCTCCATCGGCAGCCGGTTTCGGGCGATGGCGCTTCGCAACAACCCGCCAAGCCTGTCGGTAGCTTCGAAAACCGTGACATCATGCCCCAGACGGCTGCTGAAATAAGCGGCTGACAGCCCTTCAACCCCGCCGCCGACCACGGCGATCTTTTTTCCGCTCGATGGGGCTTTCCGGGGCAGAATCCGCTTTCCGGCGGCTCTTTCGTAATCGGCGGCAAATCGTTTCAAACCGTTGATCGCCACCGGTTCGTCTGCAAGCTGCCTTCTACACGCGGTTTCACAGGGTCTGGGACAGATGCGGCCGATGACCGTCGGGAATGGGTTTCGCTCCTTGATGACCTGGACGCTTTCGTGATATTGCCTGAGCCCGATCAGGCGGATGTATTCGGCAATGTCGATGCCTGCGGGGCAGGTTCGCTGACAGGGGGTTGTGCAGTCCTCGGTGGTGTATTCATGAAGAATCCTGTGGGTGATCGAGCTCAGGCGGATGATGTGTTTGGGGCAGATCCGCTCGCAGGCGCCGCATCCGGTGCATTTGGCCTCATCGACCACAGGGAGGCCCTGCGGACCGATGGACAATGCCCCGAACATACAGGCCTTGACGCAGCTTCCCAGCCCGAGGCAACCGATTTCACAGACTTTTGTTCCGCCGTTCATCAGCATGGCTGCTCGGCAATCCATCACCCCGTCATAGCGGAATTTGGTTTCGGCCTGATCGACGCTGTAGGTACAGCCAAGACGGGAGATTTCCCTGTCTTTTGCAGCGACGGAGACGCCGAGCAGCTTGGCGATGGCCTCCGTCACCTCGGGGCTTGCGGCCACGCAGGAATCCGGAGTGGATTTTCCGGCAGCGATGGCGGCAGCGTTGGCGCTGCATCCGGCAAAGCCGCACCCGCCGCAATTGGCGCCGGGAAGCTCACCTTCGATGGCTTCGATCAACGGATCGACATAGACGTAGAAAATCTTGGATGCTGCGGCAAGACCCGCTCCTACGACCACACCCAGCCCGCCCATCATGAGTACGGCTTCGATCATTGGATTCTCCCCAAGCTATGCACGTGTTGCGCGTTACGTGAATGAAGATCGGACGACTTCAGCGAAGTCGTCCGATGAAGGAAGGCTTGCAGGACCATCACCCATCACCTATCGCCTATCACCCATTGCATGTCGCCTGTCGGCTAAAAAATCGCATCGAATTTACACTTGTCGAAACACGTCATGCACTGGATACATTTGGTTTTGTCGATGCGGGCGGGCTGTTTTTTCTGCCATACGATGGCCTGCGCCGGGCAACTGCGGAAACAACTGCCGCACTGGGTGCAGACTTCAGGATCGATCTCGAATTTCAGCAACGCCACGCACCGTTTGGCCGGACAGCGCTTTTCGTAGATGTGAGCGTAATACTCGTCCTTGAAGTAGCGCAGGGTGGAAAGCACAGGATTGGGGCCGGTTTGCCCCAGACCGCACAACGCTGTTTCCTTGATCGTGGCCGAGAGGGTCTCCAGTTTTTCGATATCTTCAGGTTCGCCTTCGCCGGCACAGATTTTCTTCAGAATTTCCAGCAGCCGCCGGGTGCCTTCCCTGCAGGGCGTGCATTTTCCGCAGGATTCATCCTGGATGAAATCCATGAAGAACCGGGCCATATCGACCATGCAGGTGTTCTGGTTCATGACGATGACGCCGCCGGAGCCCATAATCGCCCCAACCTTGGCGATTTCTTCATAATCGATCGGTGTGTCGAGAAATGCTTCTGGAACACAGCCTCCCGAAGGACCGCCCAACTGCACCGCCTTGAACTTTTTCTTGTTCGGGATTCCGCCGCCGATATCGTAGATCAGTTTCCGAAGGGGTGTTCCCATCGGGATTTCCACCAGTCCGATATTGTGGATGTCGCCCGACATGGCGAAGACCTTGGTGCCCTTGCTGGTTTCGGTGCCGATCGCAGCATACCATGCGCCCCCATTGACGATGATCTGGGCGATGTTGGCAAAGGTTTCGACGTTGTTCAGAATGGTCGGCTTTTCCCAGAGCCCTTTTTGAGCTGGAAAGGGGGGTCTGGGACGCGGCATCCCGCGTTTGCCTTCGATGGATCGCATCAGGGCCGTTTCTTCGCCGCAAACGAAGGCTCCGGCGCCCTGATAGATTTCGATATCGAAATCATGGCCCGATCCAAGAATGTTTTTCCCGAGGAATCCCAGTTCCCTCGCCTGTCGGATGGCGATTTCGAGGCGCCGGATGGCAAGGGGATATTCGGTCCTCGCATAAATGTAGCCCTGATGTGATCCAATGGCCTTCGATGCGATAATCATTCCTTCCAGCACCGCATGCGGATCCGCCTCAAGGATGCTCCGGTCCATGAAAGCGCCCGGATCCCCTTCGTCTGCATTACACAAAACGTACTTGATATCTCCTGGACTTTTGGATGCAAAATCCCATTTGACGCCGGTTGGAAAGCCGGCCCCGCCTCTTCCCCTCAATCCGGAAAGTTTCACTTCGGCGATGATATCGGAAGCCTCCAGTTCGAGAAGGGCTTTGGCTGTGCCGAAGTAGCCGTTCCGGGCGATATAATGCTCGATTTTTTCGGGATCGATCATCCCCTTGTTTCGAAGGGCGATGGCTGTCTGGTGGGCGAAGAACGGAATGTCATGCTGAAAGACAATGGGCTTTTTGGTGACGGGGTCTTTATAAAGCAGCCGTTCGAGGGGTTTTCCGGCAACGACTTGCTGCTCGATCAGTTCCGGAACATCCGGTGCGTGCACTTTCTTGTA
>DYLE01000184.1 GCA_020722245.1 Desulfonema limicola | reverse complement strand
TTCTAGAACTCGCCTTCTGGGTTTGGTCTTTATGGCGTCTGATTAATACATAGATACCTGAATCGACAAGGTTTTTCAATTGTTTTTCACCAAAGATGCCAGCCCATCGCGGATTGGGGGGCTTTTTCATCCTTGACTTTACTTATCATGGACATCCCCCTAATTCCCGAGGCACCATTTCCCTTGCGCCTCCGGCGCAGCTGCTCACGCAAAGCCCGCATCCCATGCATTTGCCGTAATCTACAAGGATCTTCCTGTCTTTTAGAATGTTCCCGTCAAAAATGCATCTTTCCAGGCACCTGCCCCATTGCTCCGCCCCCACACATTGCTCCGGGTCATAGCAGACAATCTCCGGACCGGCATGCAGAAACTCCCCGGTCAGAAGGTAAACCCGGGTTGAAACGCAGATTTGTTTTTCGCAGTTGCAGATCACAAAGATCCATTTACCGGACTGCATGCAGAAATCGAGTTCATGAACCAGGCCGTCTTCGTGAAACCGCCTCAGCATCTGCCTGGCTTCCTCCGCGGTAATCAGCCGGTATCCCTTATTCAGGTGGATATAGATGTCGGCGCCGTACAGGAGAACCATATCCTTGCAGACCGGTTCCTCCCAGCGGTTCAGGGCGGACTGGCAAACGCAGCGCCCCACGGCCAGGCGTCCCCCTCTGGTCCCCTCGGTCGCATCAATCAGGTCGATAACCCGCAGAGCAGCTTCGGTGGTAATCCAATGCCGTGGGGCAGATACCGGCTCATCAGAGCGGTCCCCCGCAGCAGTTTTTTGCCGAGAAAGGTCTCGATCATGATCCGTTTAGACAGAATAAAATCCGTCACTCGAAGGATAAGAGGCTCTGAAACCGCATACAGCTTGTGAAGAAAATACTGAAGGCTTCCGACACGGACGATTCCCTTTTCAGAAAATCCGAGATGACCCGCAAGCAGCGCCAGGGGAAGACCCAAAAAATATCCTCCATTATCATTTCCCACGGACGCGATAGTCGTTTGATGAAGTATCAGCAGGCTTTAGAATACAAGGACGGCTGTTTGCACAATTTTAAATTCAAACCAACAAATTCTCTGATACCCGATAGGCCCGGCAACGCACCATCCCCGACCAGGTTTCGCCGCACGGCAGAGTCCTCGCTTTTGTCCCGCGATGGCCGGGCTAGGGACCTATATTTTGACAGTAAATCTCTATGGCCCTGAGTGCTAAAAAGCAAGCTCGAAAGCACGCTAAACCACAATGGCCTAGTTAAAAAAAACCGAAAAAACGCAAATCCCCATCGCCCTCTCGATAATATTGTTTTTAAATCAGCCAAAATTTTGATATATAAATAGAATCGATTCAAACCGGCCCAAAGCGTCGAATCTCCACTAAAAAAAATACAGACGGAGGCGTTTATTTGCAAACCCGTGTCTTGATCATCGGCGGCGGCGCCACAGGCACCGGCGTGGCCAGGGACCTGGCCCTGCGCGGGGTGGAATGTATCCTGGTGGACAAGGAGGATATCAACGCCGGGGCCTCAGGGGCCAATCACGGCCTGCTTCACAGCGGCGCCCGGTATGTATCCCGGGACCCCGAGGCCGCCCGGGAGTGCTGGGATGAAAACCAAATTTTAAAAACCGTGGCCCCGGCCTGCATCGAAGCGACCGGCGGGCTTTTTGCCGCCGTGCAAGGGGATGATGAGGGGTTTATTGCGGATTTTCCGGGGTACTGCGAGAAAACAGGCATTCCCTGCACGCCCGTGGATGTTCAGGAGGCCCGGGAGATGGAGCCCGCTCTCTCGGAGAGGCTCATCGCCGCCTATGCGGTGGAGGACGCCTCCATCGATCCTTTTAAGCTGGTGCTGGAAAACATCACCGAGGCCCAAAGCCTGGGCTGCCGGTTCCTCAGGCGGATGAAGGTGGTGGGGTTTGAAAAGGAAAAAAGCCGCATCCGCCGGGTTGATCTTGAAAACCGGGAGACCGGGGAGCGTCTCGCGGTGGAGGTCGATATGGTGGTCAACGCCAGCGGATCATGGGCCGGGCAGATCGCGGCCCTGGCCGGAGCATCCATCGACCTGATCTATTCCAAGGGGACCCTGGTGATCACCCACAGCCGGATCACTCACCGGGTGATCAACCGCCTGCGCCGGCCTTCGGATGCGGATATCCTGGTGCCGGGCGGCACGGTCTCCATCATGGGCACCACCTCCATTCGTATGAAATCCCTTGAGGACATCCACCCCACGGTGGCCGAGGTGGACCGTATCGTCGAGGAGGGCGCCGTCATGATACCCGGCCTGGAAACCGCCCGTTATATCCGGGCCTATGCCGGGGTGCGCCCGCTTCTGGGAGGAGGCGGCGGGGATGACCGGTCCGCAAGCCGCGGGTTCGACCTGGTGGACCATGCCGAAGCCGGCATTGACAACCTGGTCACCATCACCGGAGGAAAGCTCACCACCTACCGGCTGATGGCCGAAAAGACCGCCGATCTGGTGTGCGACAGGCTTGGCATTTCCGAACCCTGCCGGACCCGCACTCGACCCCTGGCCTCCCATCACCAGACCCGGTGGACGGTGCCGGGGTTTTCCCCCAGGGAGTGGTTCAAGGGGCATGACCCCGAAGACCTGCTGCTGTGCGAATGCGAGATGGTGCCCCAAAGCGCCGTGGATCAGATCATCGCCGGGTTTGACGTGTTTGAAAAAAAGGTGGACCTTACGGGCATCGGCAAGCGCAGCCGCATCGGCAAGGGCTCCTGCCAGGGAAGCTTCTGCAGCGTCCGGGTGGCCGCCTACCTGTATGACCGCGGAGTGGCTTCCGCACGCCAGGGGACCGTAGACATCAAAACCTTTTTAAATGAACGCTGGAAGGGGCAGCGCTGCCTGCTCTGGGATTCCCCCTTAATCCAGGCGGAGCTTCAGGAGGCCATGCACTGCGGGCTTTTCGGCCTGGAGCTTCTATGACGGCGGTGTGAAAAAAAATATGACCCCTGTCAATACCTTCGAGAGCGAGCTTGCGATCATCGGCACCGGCCTGGCCGGCATGGCCGCCGCGTATTTCTCCCAGAGCCTGGGCATTCGGACCGCTCAGATCGGGGTCAGCAGCTCCGCGATTTACGCCAGCGGCTACCTGGACCTGCTGGGGGTTCATCCGGTGGAGCGCCGGCAGCAGTGGACCGACCCCTTTAGCGGCATCGAGGCCCTGGTCAGGGACGCGCCGTTTCATCCCTATGCCCGTTTGACGCGGGCGGAGATTCAGCAGGCGCTTGACGGATTCCTGGGATTTCTATCCGGCATGGGCCTCCCCTATGAACGCCGGGAAGGGGTCAACAGCTTTGTCATCACGCCGGTGGGGACCCTCAAGCCCACCTACGCCGTGCCCGAGTCCATGTGGGCCGGCGCCGTGGCCTGCGAAAAAAAGCATCCCTGCCTGATCGTGGATTTCTGGGGATTGAAAGGCTTCAGCGCGATCCAGATTACCCAGATGCTTTCCCCCTGGCCTGGTCTGCGGCCTGCTCGAATACCGTTTCCGGCGGTCGGACCGTCGGTGGACCTGTATCCCGAGCAGATGGCCCGTTCTCTTGAGATTGAAAAGAACAGAGTAAGGCTGGCGGAGGATATCCGGCCTCACCTGATGGACGCCCAGGCCGTGGGCCTGCCGGCCGTGCTGGGGATCTACAAAAGCGCCGCGGTCAGGGCACATCTGGAGGGTCTGCTTGGGGTGCCGGTTTTTGAGATTCCCACCATTCCACCTTCTTTGCCCGGTTTCCGGTTGAAGGAGAGGTTTGAGACGGAAATCGCCCGAAAAGGGGTCCGCCTGTTCGCCCAGAAGCGGGTGCTCAAGGTGGAGACGGAAAACCGCAAGGGCTTTGTGCTCAGCGTGGGAGACCAGGCAACCGGCGAAATCCAGGACATGGTCCGGGCCAGGGGGGTGATCCTGGCCGGGGGCCGGTTCCTGGGAATGGGGCTGCGCGCCGGCAGAAAGGCGATCATCGAGCCGCTTTTCGGCCTGCCTGTTTTTCAGCCCGGAAAAAGGGCCGAGTGGCACGAGAATGATTTCTTCAATCCGGCCGGGCACCAGATCAATCAGTCCGGCATTGAAACCGATGAGCATTTCCGGCCGCTTGACCGGTCCGGGCATCCGGCCTTTGAAAACCTGTATGCGGCCGGGTCGATCCTGGCGCACCAGGACTGGATGCGCCAGAAATGCGGAGCCGGCCTGGCCGTCGCCACCGCCTACGCCGCGGTGCGGGCGTTTATGGGGATAAAGCGGTTGTAGATTTTTCAATTTCCCTAGGCGCTGCCCCTTTTTTCCCCACGGATCGGTACATACAAAAAATTCGCTTATAAGGTGGCGGCCTTGGCCAATCCGGAACTCCATCGGTTTGCACAAAAGTTGATGGCTTATTGAAAGGATTCATTTTCTCCTTTTTATCAGATGAATTTTGGTCTATATTATCCTTTAGAAAAGGATAAATAAAACATATGGACACGCAAGACATCCATCGATTTCAGGCGCGGCTTTCCGAAAAACTGTCCGATTCCCTGGCGGGGCCAATCCCTGAGGGAACCCCCCGACAGGTATTTGGTGCGGTATCCCTTCCGGGCAAAGTCACCGCCGTTGTGGGGATGCGTCGGGCCGGCAAAACCATGTTCCTTCACCAGATGCGGCGGGAACGCCTTTCTGCCGGTATGACCCGGGAGCAAATTCCCTATATCAATTTTGAGGATGAGCGGCTGG
>DYLE01000183.1 GCA_020722245.1 Desulfonema limicola | reverse complement strand
TCGCCTTGTTTGATGGTGAAAATGGTAGCCATATCGGTTCACCTCCCAAGTGATTCATTGTTGGATAGAATCTAAACCTTGGGCTCAAAGGCTTCGAATGCGCCGGCCGGTTTTGATGGGCTAAAAATAAAACCAAATATTTTCAAGATTTTAAGAATAAATACAATTTACCCTTTCTGTTTTGACAAACCTGTAGGCATGATATATATTTTCTGAAAAAAATAAGGACAACCCTTAAACAGCATTTGAAACGGTTAAAACCCATGGCGCAGAAAAAAAACGAAACCTGCTACCTGATCACCTACCGAGATCCTAAGACCGGCAAGGTGGTGGCCCTTAAATCCAAAACCGTCACAGACTCTTCTTTGGGGCTGAGTTTTGTCGCCATTTCCGATTTTATTTTCGACACCGCCTCGCTGGTCATCAACCCGGAGGAGGAGGGGCAGAAAAAGCAGCTTGAAGGGGTAAAAACCCTTCACCTGTCCATATACTCCATCATCTCCATTGAAGAAATCGGCATGGACCACAAAGGACTCAGGTTCCAGAAGGACAAATCAAACCTCGTCGTGCTTTCCGCAGAGCAACACCAGCCCAAAGACAAATAACCGATGGCCTTTTTGCCGCTGCGTCTTTTCTTTCTGTAAAAAATATTCAAACAGCGGCAACCCGCTGCCTTAAAAAAATCCAGCATAAGATTTATGAAAAAGGTTATCCATGAAAAACACGCAAGATGAAAAAGCCCGCGCCCTTGAGCCAAGGGCCGGGCTGAACGAGTTTGAATCAAAAAAACTTTTATCCAGCTACGGCATACCGGCGGTTCAAGAAATACAGGCAGCAGGCATTGCCGAGGCGATTCAGGCCGCCGAAACCATCGGGTTTCCGGTTGTGTTAAAGGGGCTGGGGAAAAAACTGCTGCACAAGACCGAGCTGAATCTGGTGCATTTAAATTTACAGGACAAGGCGTCCGTAGAGGCCGCCGCTCAAGCCATCCAAAAAAACGCTCAGGATAAACTGGAAGGGTTTCTGGTCCAGCCCCAGGTGCGGGGAAAAAGGGAGTTTGTGGCGGGGCTATTCAGGGACAGGCAGTACGGACCGGTGGTCATGTTCGGGCTGGGCGGTATCTTCACCGAAGCGCTGTCTGACGTGAGCTTTCGCCTGGCCCCGATAAACGAGACGGATGCGCGAGGCATGATCGATGAAATTAAATCCAAGGCGCTGCTGGATTCGTTCCGGGGGGAACAGCCGGTGGACCGTAAAACCCTGATCCAGGCCCTCATGGGGCTGTCCAGGCTCGCCATGGAATGCCCGGATGTCCTTGAAGTCGACATCAACCCGCTTTTGATCACGCCGGAAGGCCGGCCTCTGGCCGTGGATGCCCTGGTGATCAAGGGGGAGATAGAGCCCCCGGAGCGGTTTACACCGCCGGTTTCACCCAGGGATGTCGGCCGGCTGTTTTATCCCAAATCCGTGGCTTTTGTGGGCGCTTCAGGGAAAATGGGGAAATGGGGATACACCCTCCTCACCAACACGATCGGCGGCGGATTTTCCGGGGAGATCTACCTGGTCAACCCCAAGGGCGGCAGCATTGCGGGGAGGCCGGTATATAAAACCGTCACGGAGATTCCCGGGCCCGTGGATGTGGCGGTGGTCACGATTCCGGCCCAGGGGGTCCCTGAATTGATTCCCCAGTTCAAACAAAAAGGGATTTCCAGCATGCTTCTCATCGCCTCGGGGTTTGCCGAAACCGGCAAAGAAGGGGCCGAGAAGGAAAAAGCCCTCATCGCGCAGGCCAGGGCCGCGGGGATTTATATCATCGGTCCGAACACCATGGGGATCTGCAACCCGCACATCAATTTTTACTGCACCGGAACCCATGTCCGGCCGAAACCCGGTTCAACCAGCGTGGTGGCCCAGTCCGGAAACATGGGGAACCAGCTCCTGGCGTTTGCGGAGCTTCAGGGGATCGGCATTCGGGGGTTCTGCGGATCAGGAAACGAAGCAATGATCACCATCGAGGACTACCTGGACACCTTTGAGGTGGACCCGTTGACCGACACGGTCATGCTGTATATTGAAAGCGTAAAAAACGGGCGCCGGTTTTTTGAAAGCGCAAAACGGGTGGGGCAAAAAAAACCGATCATCCTTTTAAAAGGAGGGCAGACGGACGCCGGAAGCAAGGCGGCGTCCAGCCATACCGGGGCGCTTTCATCGGACAGCCGGGTGTTTAACGCGATGTGCAGGCAGGCCGGCATCGTGAAGGTGGAAAAATCCATGGCGCTTTTGGACCTGTCCGCGGCGTTTTCCTCCCTTCCCCTGCCTAAAGGAAAACGGGTGGCCATCATGACCCTGGGCGGCGGCTGGGGGGTGGTGACCGCGGACCTCTGCGAAGCCTACGGCCTGGAGGTTCCGGGCCTCTCGGCCGACATCATTCATAAGATCGATCAGATCCTTCCGCCCTACTGGAGCCGCTCCAACCCCATCGACCTTGTGGGTGAAAACGACCTTTCCATTCCCATGACGACCATGGAGGCGCTGATGAAATGGGATGGCTGCGATGCGATCATCAACCTGGGGATTGTCGGCCGCAGGCACATGGTGTCGCGGCTTGCGGACTCGGTGCGACGGGCTGATCCCACCTGCCCCGACAACTTTCTGGAAAAGGTCAATCAATCGCTGGACGAGTTTGAAAGCAGGTACATCCGCCACATCGTCTCTTTGATGACCCGTTTTCAAAAGCCCGTGCTGGGGGTCAGCATGTTAAAGGGGGAAAACGATCTGACGGTCAACGCCGTGGAGGGGTTTCGGTACAAAGGACTGTTCTTCCCCACCCCGGAGCAGGCGGTGATTTCCCTTTCTAAAATGTATGAATACCATCGGTTCATCAGCCCTGAAAAAAAATTTGATTCCATGTAAAAAATTCCTTGACATGATGAAAATTTGAGCTCACATTCCGAAAAAAAAGGAGAATGATTTTAACGTTTGTCGAGTGTTCAAGGGGTTTGGCGCAGGTCCGGGCATCACAACAAAATACAGACCGGATGACATGACCGATGAAACAGTGCAGGGCACACCCTTTTCGGCAAAGACGCGCGATGGTTTTAAAGACGCTGTTTTTGAGGTCTTTAGATAAAACAGGGATAGTAGGTTATTCTTATTGAACTCACATCACCTTTATGAACAGGAGATAAACGATGCAGCGCAGAACAATTCCCATGCGAAACACCTCCTCGTTTATACAGCAGGAGGAAGAGACCGAACCTCCAAGTACCGGCGCCTTGTCCGTAACCGAGCCCCCCTTATTAAATCCCTCCCTGGCAGTCCCGTTTCAAATCATTCCCCAACGGATCCCCAAAAAGCCCCTGAATCCCACCCGAATCTTTCGAAGGAGATTCTTTCCAGGGGTGTCTGATAAGGAATGGAACAGCTGGCAATGGCAGGTCAGAAACCGGATCTGTTCACCGGCCCAGCTACAGCATTTTATCGAACTGACCGAGGAAGAAAAAAGCGCGTTCACCTATCTGGACACGAAGCTTCCCCTGGGCATCACCCCCTATTACATGAGCCTGATCCATGCCAACCCCATGGATTCCGCCCTGAGACGAACCGTGGTGCCCACGGTGCATGAATTCTTCAAACTGCCCGGCGAAGCGAACGATCCGCTGGCGGAAGAGGACCAGAGCCCGGTGCCGGGGCTGGTGCACCGCTACCCGGACCGTGTGCTTTTGCTGGTCAGCGATTTTTGCTCGGCGTATTGCCGCTACTGCACCCGCTCCCGCATGGTCGGAAGGGGGATGATGAATGCGGGCCGCCCGCGTCTGGAAAGGGCGTTTGAGTACATCCGGTTGCACCCTGAAGTCAGGGATGTGCTGGTATCCGGCGGGGACCCCCTCACCCTGGGGGACAAAAAAATTGACTGGATCCTTTCCCATCTCCGCGCCATCGATCATGTGGAAATCATCCGGATCGGAACCAAGGTGCCGGCGGTTCTGCCCCAGCGGATCACGCCCAGTCTGGTAAGGGTATTGAGGCGGTATCATCCCCTGTGGATCAGCCTGCATTTCACCCATCCGGATGAATGCACCCCGGAATCCTTCAAGGCGTGTCGAATGCTGGCAGACGCGGGTATTCCCATGGGATCCCAGACCGTTCTGCTCAAGGGGGTGAACGACAGCGTGGAAACCATGACGCGGCTGGTTCATCAGCTCCTTAAGATGCGGGTCAGGCCGTACTATCTCTACCAGTGCGACCCGGTGACCGGAACCGGCCATTTCCGGACAAGCGTTGAGAAAGGGATTGAAATCATTCGAGGACTTCGGGGGCATACCTCCGGATACGCGGTTCCCACCTATGTGATCGACGCCCCCGGGGGCGGCGGCAAAATCCCGGTGATGCCCGATTATGTGGTGAGCAAAACCGACACCGAGGTGACCCTCATCAACTATGAAAACCGGATATTCCGGTATCCGCTTGTGCCCGAATCCCGTCAGGAGGGGGTTTCCTCAGGGAATTGATAAAACCGCTTTTATCACCGGGAAGGGATGTTTTTCGACATTCCTTCCCGGTTTTTAATAGGCCCGCCTTTTCCGATTTGGTTAATGACCCGGGTATTCTAAAGCCTTCTTTCACATGCCTTTCAAATATGCTAAAAGAAAAAAGCATCCTTTCGAGTCATGGAACGAATTGTAAAAACATCGCCATCAGATGCAATACTTTTTATTTCAAATTTAAAACCTGGTCCTATGGGCCAGGTCAGAGTTCTTCGGCT
>DYLE01000182.1 GCA_020722245.1 Desulfonema limicola | reverse complement strand
CACCCTGGTGGTGAACAAGCTGCGCGGCACCCTGAGCGTGGTTGCAGTCAAGGCTCCGGGATTCGGCGACAGAAGAAAGGCCATGCTGGAGGACATCGCGGTCCTGACCGGAGGCCAGGTGGTATCCGAGGATCTCGGCATCAAGCTGGAGAACATCACCATCGATGATCTGGGTCGGGCCAAGAGCATCACTATTGACAAGGACAACACCACCATCGTGGACGGCGCCGGCTCCAAAAGCGCTCTGGAGGGACGAGTTAAGCAGATTCGGGCTCAGATCGAGGATACCACCTCGGATTACGATCGGGAAAAGCTACAGGAGCGTCTGGCCAAGCTGATTGGCGGTGTGGCGGTCATCAAGGTGGGCGCTGCCACCGAAACCGAGATGAAGGAAAAGAAGGCCAGGGTTGAGGACGCCCTGAACGCGACCCGGGCTGCTGTGGAGGAAGGGATTGTTCCCGGCGGCGGAGTGGCCCTGATCCGTTGCCTCGACGCCCTGGATAAGATGAAAATCAAGGCCGATCAGAAACTCGGCGTGAGGGTGGTCATGAGCGCGATTGAAAGACCCCTTCGTCTGATTGCGGATAACGCCGGGTATGAGGGCTCTGTGGTCATCGATAAGGTCAAGTCCGGTCAAGGGGCGTTCGGTTACAATGCCGAAACCAATACTTACGAAGACCTGATCGAAGCCGGTGTCATTGATCCCACCAAGGTTGTGCGTTTCGCCTTACAGAACGCTGCCAGCGTCGCCTCCCTGATGCTCACCACCGAGGCCATGGTGGCGGAAAAACCCGAAAAGAAACAGCCCCCGATGCCCGGCGCTGGAATGGGCGGAATGGGCGGAATGGATGATATGATGTAACCCTGTTTTTTTTCGTGAGGGTAAGCCAAACGCCTTTGCGCAGTTTTGCGCAAAGGCGTTTTTTCATAGGGAAAAACGGACGGCACGGGTAAACGCCGGCAGACCATTTATCTTGACACCGGAAGAGTTGTTGGATAGGTTCGGTATGCATTTTACAGAGCAATGTTGTTAAAAACGCGTTATCCCAAGGGGTTCCGGGCTGCGGTCGCGTCGCCGCTTTGCATTATAAAATAAAAATTTTTTTTAAACCCTGGAGAAAAGGTCATGGGTCCCGAGAGAATCGATGTTGTCGCGATGGTGCTCCATGCGGGCTTTATGGTTCAGATGGTGATGCTGCTGCTGTTTATCTTTTCGGTGGCATCCTGGGCGATTATTCTGATCAAATACCTTCAGATTCGAAGGGCGTACAAGGAATCCGCTTTTTTTATCGAGAACTTTTGGAAAACACGCGATTTTTCCGAGGCCTATGTCATTTCCAAGACCCTTCGGTTCAGCCCCATCGCCAGGGTGTTTCGAACCGCCTATCTTGAGTTTAGGCGGATCTATGCCGAGGGGGAGACCAACGGCCGTTCCGTCGGTGAGCGGAAACTCTCCCTGGATGAAAGCGTCAAGGGGATGGAGAACGTCAAGCGGGCGCTTCACCGCTCCGGCAACTCGGAAAGCATTCGGCTGACCCAGATGATCCCCTTTCTGGCCACAACAGGCAATACCGCGCCGTTTATCGGGTTGTTCGGAACGGTCTGGGGGATCATGAACTCCTTTCACAGCATCGCCTATAAGAAAGGAGTCGCCAGCATCTCGGCGGTGGCGCCGGGGATTTCGGAGGCCCTGGTGGCGACCGCGGCCGGGCTTGCCGTGGCCATTCCCGCGGTGATCGCGTTTAATTATTTCAGCCAGAAGATCCGGATCATCGAATCCGAGCTGGATAGTTTTTCATCGGATTTTTTAAACATCATTGAAAGCGATCTGATTCTATCCCGGGAGGATGCCAGATGATTACAAACGGCAAGCACCCGGCTTTGATGTCTGATATCAACGTCACCCCTTTTGTCGATGTCATGCTGGTGCTGCTGATCATTTTCATGGTCACCGCCCCCATGATGATTCAGGGGATGGACATCGCCCTGCCGGAAACCAGCCATACGGACAACCTCGATGCGGAGGAGGAGCAGCTGATCATCAGCATCGATAAGGAGAGTAAAATCCGGATCAACGATTACGTGGTGGGGCTTGACCACTTGAAAGACAAGCTGATCAAGATTTTTGAAAACCGCACCTCCAGGGATGTTTTTTTAAAGGCCGATAAATCCATACCCTATGGAGAGGTGGTCGCTGTTATGGCGGAGATCAAGGAGGCGGGGGTGGAAAAGCTCGGCATGGTTACGCAACCGGTCACTTCATCCAAAGCCGACCTGAGGCATGATTAACACACACGGACGTTTTGGATTCCATGATGAGGCCGAGCCTTACGAGTTTTTATGGGGTGGATCATCCACTTCGGAATTTCCTCATTTTTTTAGGGATTTCATTGATTTTTCATTTATCTGTTTTTGGATTGATTGTGGCGTTGCAGTTTCTTGATTTTTCCCAGAGGCGGATTCTGAAATCTGCGCCGATCACCGTGGATCTGGTTGCCCTTAATCCGGAGATTCCGGTTCCGGCTGGCAAACCGGGCCAGCAGCCGAAACCGGCGGAGCCGATCAAACCGCCCGAGCCGAAACCCGTGGAAAAGCCGGCCCTCAAGGAGCCGCCTGTCGTGGAGGTCAAGCAGGCCGCTTCAAAGAAGCCGGATATCGACAAGCTGGTGGTGAAACCGCCCGAGCAGCCCAAGGTGAAGCAGTCCCTTAAAAAAAAGAGCATCCGCACCGAAAAGCTGATCGCCACCGCGGTGAAACGGATCGAGATGCAATCCGAAACCGAGCGTCCAAAACCCCTGGAGGATCGCATCAAGGAGCTTAAACAGGAGGTGGCGACCCAGCCCGGTCCTCCCTTTGATAAAGCGCCGGAGGGGCGATCCGGGGCTTTTTATGCCAAGGGGTTCAGCCAGATCGAGGTGTATCAGGCGGAGGTGTCTGTTCGGCTGAAAAACAACTGGGTGTTTTCCGAGGAGCTGGCCGGTGACACCCAGGGCCTGGAAACCCGTCTGGTGATTAAAATCCTTCCCGACGGCACCATTACCGACGTGTGGTATGAAAAACGTTCAGGAAACACCTACCTGGATGAATCGGCCCAGAAAACCGTAATGAAATCAAACCCCCTTCCCCCCTTGCCGGAAGGCTATCCCTATTATCATCTGGTGGTGGGGTTTACCCCCTCCGGGTTGAATCCATAGAGCGGCGCTTGACCTGTCACGAAAGGGTATCGTCAGAATGCGGGATATGAAAAACACAAGAGGAATCTTAATGGCGTGGATGGCGGCGGCGGTCTTTTTTTTATCCGCCTCTCCATCATACGCGGATTACGATTATATCAACATCAGCGATCCTTTTTTAAACAAGATTCCGATCGCTGTGCCGGTTTTTAAAGGCATGGCCGGGCTCCCCGAGGAGAAGGTCGTCGCGCGGGAGTCCTCGGATTTCATGAGCGCATCCCTGGAATTTACCGGTTACTTCAAGATGATTGACCGCGCCGCGTTTTTGGAAGACTTGCAGCAGAAGGGGATTGATGCGCCGGATTTAAACTTCAAGAACTGGACGGATATCGGCGCTGAGCTTTTGATTACCGGCGGGGTCTTTATAAAGGGCGATGATCTGGTCATGGAATTCCGGTTGTTTGATACCTACAAGGCGGAGCTGCTTTTGGGAAAACGGTATGCCGGAAAAATCAAGGACCAGGAAAAAATAGTTCTTCGTTTCTGCAGCGAGATCATTTATCGGTTGACCGGAAGGCGGGGGGTTTTTGATTCCTCAATCGCCTTTGTCTCCACCACCTCGGGAAACAAGGAGATTTTTATCTGCGATTTTAACGGGCGTAACCCGCGGCAGATCACCCGGACCAGGGCGCTCGCGCTCTCCCCGGCCTGGTCCCCGGACGGGTCCTCCATTGCCTATACCTCTTATAAAAGCGGGCGGCCGACCATTGTCATTCGGAATTTAACCAAAGACCGGGAGGAGGTGATCTCACACAAGGGGGTCAACATCACCCCCAGATGGGTTCCGGGAACCAACCTGATCGCCGCCACCCTTTCCTTTGAAGGGGATGAGGATATTTATCTCTTGACCTGCTCGGGCCGGATTGAAAAAAGGCTGACCAACAGCTGGGGGATCGATGTGTCCCCCAGCTTTTCTTCGGACGGAAAACGGATGGCGTTTGTTTCCAAGCGCTCCGGCACCCCTCAGATCTATGTCAAGGATCTGGAAACCGGCGATGTCAAGCGCCTGACCTATGACGGCAACTATAACACGGAGCCCGCCTGGTCGCCGGTGGGGGATGAAATCGCCTATTCGGGGATGAAGGGGGGTGGAATCGATATTTATGTCATCAGGGTATTTGACGGGCGGCTCATGCAGCTGACCCAGAATACGGGAAACAATGAGTCCCCGGCCTGGGCCCCGGATGGAAGCTTAATCGCCTTCAGTTCCACGCGGACGGGAAAATCCCGGATTTTTGTCATGACCGCCTCCGGGACCGATCAGAGACCCCTGCTTGAGCTTTCGGGAGAGCAAAGCGCTCCGGCATGGTCCACTCAGGGTCTTGAAAATTAAATTGGGGTTTGCTATAAACCTTCAGGGTTGTTTTGGGAAGACGCGGTTTGACACACAGGCCGCAAAAAAAAATAACATTGTTAACAGTAAGGAGAAAGAAAATGAAGACTCATGGTGTATTGTTCAATGTTTGTCTGTCTGTCACATTGGTTGTTTTTTTATCTGCCTTCAGCGCCTGCAGCAAGCAGAAACCCAAGACCGGTC
>DYLE01000181.1 GCA_020722245.1 Desulfonema limicola | reverse complement strand
TATTGCAATATTTGGCATTTAATGTTTATTGACTCTATGATGAATTATTGCTGGGAACTTATATTTTCCGGTTTGAAGAATGAACAAATGAACCACAGAGAGGACAAAGCACACAGAGAAAAACGCCGGTTTTTCACCTTCAGCCTTCCTTCCTTGTGGTAAAAATATTAAAAAAATCCATAAGTTAATTAATATAAAAATACCGCAAAGCGGGATAGATAGCTTTTTACAATACAATGAAAGCGGCGCCGCAGGATAGACGGCGCCGCTTTATATGAAGAAAAAAAATACGGTTTTATTTTTCCACAGGCAGGTCGGGAAGATTCATGGCGTCGGCCATTTTTTTGGCGATGTCCGTATTGTCATAGAAGCCGGAGAATAATTGGGCGATTTTTCCCTTGCCCTGGGCGAAAATCGGAACCGGCACCCCGGTGTGGGAGTAGGAGGTCCAGCCGACGCTGGCCTGCTCGTTTAAGATATGGGTGATGGTGACGACGATCGGATTATAATAGCCGTAAAGCAGCATGTTTTCAGCATCCGTGTTGTCGTTGGTGCCGCAAAGGGATTTGTCGTAAGCGTCTTCGAGCTTTTCTTTTTGATAATCGTTTAGGGTGTCGTAATCCAGGCCGAAAACATCCATCATCAGATCCAGCATCTCAGAGTTGCTTGCCAGGTTGTTGGCGCTGCTTACGTTGGGGCAGGTGTTCTCTTCCCACTCGGTTTTGTGGGCGGCCCACTGATTGTCGCTAAAATACTGAAAACTGCTGTTTTGGGCCAGCAGTTTGTCGTAGTAGGCCTTATAAGCCGTGGTGGCGTGGCCGATGCTCATGCCGCCGGTCTCATGGTCGCCCGTGACAACGATGAGGGTGTCTTTGGGGTGATCTTCGTAAAACGCCAAGGCCGCGCCCACGGCGTTGTCAAAATCCAGCATGTCGCCGATGGTTGCCATGGCGTCGTTGGCGTGGCAGGCCCAGTCGATTTTTCCTCCTTCCACCATAATAAAGAACCCTTTTCCTTTTTTATTATACAAATTGGCGATGGCGGTCTCGGTCATTTCCGCAAGGGAGAGGTTGCTGGGGTAGTGGTTGATGCGGTCGATATCGTAGGGCATGGCTGAGGAATCCGGCAGAACCGGATTGATGCAGACCACCTTGTCTCTTGGATTCTCTTTGAGATCCAGAATGGCATTGCGGGTGTTGCGCACCTCGTAGCCGTTGGCGGACAGCAGCGCCCAGATATTGTTGCTGGTATCGCCGTCCCGGGCCGGCCCTTCGGGCGAAACAAAACCGCCGCCGCCGAAGAATTCATATCCGGTATTGGCCAGTTGGGTGGCGATGTCGTTCATGTTGTTGCGGTTTGAAACACTGGCGTAATAGGCCGCCGGTGTGGCATGATCTAGGGACACGCTGGTGATGATCCCCACTTTCTTGCCGCTCTCATGGGCAAGCTGGGCAATGCTTTTGTAGCTTTTGGTTTTGTTTTCATCCATGCCGATGACGCCGCTCAAGGTTTTGATGCCGCAGGCAAAGGCCGTTGCCGAGGAGGCGGAGTCCGTCATCAGGGCATGGGCATCATAGGTGGTTTGCATGCCGGCCACCGGCATTTTGCTCATGTTCAGCCGGTTTTCCGGCTTGAGCAGGTCTTCCGCCAATGTCGCGGAACCGCCGTGGATTGTTGTCAGATAGGCTTCTGTCGCCTGAATCTGGGAACTGGCCATGCCGTCGCCGAGAAAAAAGAACACATACTTGGTCTGACCCGCCATGACGGCGGTTGCGGTAAGCAAAAATGCAATGAATAATGCCGCTGTCAAAAGATGCTTTTTCATTTTTTTCTCCTTTCCTTTTTTGATCCAATCCTTTTGTTTTTATTGGTTATGCCCCATCCGGTGTATATGAATCCCCCTCTGTTAAAAAAACATAGCGGTGCTTGATTTATGAAGACGCCAGCAATCTACCGGCTGATTGTGGCAAAATGATGATTGGAAGTTTGTTTTTAAGTGACGGTTTGATGGCAAAAATTAAATTTTCAAAAAGGGTGTCTTTATATCTTGACGGGTATTCGGCGCTCGGCTTAAATTATATAAATGCATAGGATATCAACGGAATCACACAGCCCTCATGTTTGCCCGGTATGGGTGGGGTATCTTCTGGCCAGCCCTTTGCGAAAAATCATACACAGCCCTCAAAAGATCCTGGCCACCCACGTGCGTCCAGGTATGCGGGTTTTAGATATCGGCTGCGCCATGGGGTTTTTCAGCCTGCCCCTGGCAAAACAGGTCGGCCCGGCCGGCCGTGTGATCTGTATTGATCTTCAGCAGAAGATGCTCGATGTTCTTCTAAAGAAAGCGCGGCAAAAACACCTGGATGACCGGATTGAACCCCGAAGGTGCGGTCCGGATTCCTTGGGCATCGCCGACCTTGCCGGCCGGATCGATTTTGCCTTAGCCTTTGCCGTGGTTCACGAGGTGCCCGATTCCCCACGGCTGTTTTCAGAAATTCATGCCGCGCTAAAACCCCAAGGCCGCCTTCTTGTCGCCGAACCTGAAGGGCGGGTGCCGGCGTCTTTTTTTGAGAGATCCCTATCTGCAGCGCAATCGTGCGGATTTTATGTGGCGGCCTCACCGACGATACCGCGATGCCGGGCCGCGGTTCTTGAGAAAACTTAAACCCCGGTGGCCTTGACCCCATTGTTTTTGGATGAGGAAATTCATGGACGAGATCTATGATGTGATTGTCATCGGATCCGGCTTCGGCGGGCCTGTGGCCGCGAAAAAATGCGCCGACGCGGGCCTGCGGACGCTCATGATCGAGCGTTCGGCGGCCGTCGGCGAAAAGGTCATCTCCGGGCTTACGATTCCCATTTACGGGTTTCTGTTCGGCCCGGATTTTATTAGGGACGGCAACCCTCCGATCGAACGCCCGGTGGACGGCATCATCAATTACATCATCACCGACATCGACCACGGCGGCATTGACATCGAGGACACCCTGCGCGTGCCCCGGCCTTTTTCTCCGGTCATATCTTTTGGATACAACGCCTATTGCAAACCCTTCTGCCAATGGGAGGCTGAAAAAGCCGTTCGGTCCGGGGTGAAATTGAAAACCTCCACCACTGTTACCGACATCATTCGGGAAAACGGCAAGGTCAAGGGGATTGTCCTGGAGACCGGTGAAAAAATTTTTTCCAAAATGGTCATTGATGCGGAAGGCTCCCAGGGCCTGGTCGCCGTCAAAGCCGGCATCCGCAAAAAATATCCGCCCGAAACCATTTCCCTTGCCGACACCTATGATTATGAAATGGACAAATCCGATGTGGATGCGGTGTTCGGATATTCCCTGCGGTTCTGCTGGGGATGGGATGAGCAGAAAATCGCACCGCCTCTCGGCCACGGAAACGGCCTGATGGTCTGGCCCTACCGGGAGAGCATTCATTTCATGCAGGATCACTGCCTTCGGCTGGACAACGGAAAGGTCCCCAACCTGCGAAAGCGGTTTAAGGAGTATCATGATAACATCACCACAAAGCTTCCCTGGTGGCGGGACGAGGTGGCGCCCCGATGCAGGGTCCGGGCCCGCATGTGGGAGGGCTTTGAAATATTCGTCGGGCTTGATTCAAAGCTTAAAAACATGCCCAGTTATGATGACGGCATTCTTCTCATCGGGGATGCGGCCGGGCTTGAAAGCACCGAGCTCTGCGACGGGGTTCCGGCCGCCTGGTTTTCCGCGGACATCGCCGCGGATGTGGCCGTTGCGGCTATCCGGGCCGGGGACACCTCAAAAGCCTTTCTGAAACAGTATGATGACCGGATTCGGGAGCATGCGGTCATCCAGTGGTCCATCACCGCAAAAAATCGTTACAACCTTCGCTACGCCCAGCAGAAAAAAGACCCGGCCCTGCTGAAAAAATACGTCCATTACGGCTGGGGAATGGGGCAGCTCACCCATTCCCTCAGCCCTGTTCTGAAACTGACCTTCCAGCATATTCGAAAAGACCCCAGGGTCATCACCAGATGGATCAAGATGTATTTTCGCTACTACCAGAACTGGGTATATAACGCCTATGATTTTGCGGGCCGGGAGGAGCGCCGGTTTGACGAAACCCATCGTCCCCGCATCGGCGAGGCCGTGTTCCGGTTTTTTGTCGGCGGCCTGGACCTGCTTTGCCTGCTCCGGCCGCTGATTCAAGGGTTTGCGATCATCGGGTTTTATTTGTCCGGCCTGGCCAACCCGATGATGAAACTGCTGCTGCCTCTATTTCGGCCGCTGTATAAGCTGCTTCGAAAACCCCTGGCCCCCCTGGGGGACAGGCTGGCCGATAAACTTGTGCGTTTTGTGAAATACGCGGACCCGAAACTCTTTGAGGTGCCGCCTGAAAAAAAATAGCGCCGGCGCGCCAACATCCGCTTTCTTAACCAGAGGTGATTTAAATGGATCTTCAAAAACGAACCCATAAGGATTTTCCGGGGGTGGAATGGATTTCCGGCACCGGCGCATTTATCACGGTTGACGACCAAAAGTGCACAGGATGCGCCAATTGCGTAAACGTCTGCCTGGGCGACTGCTGGACCCTGGTGAACAAAAAAGCCCGGATCAAAAGCCTGGATACCTGCATGGAGTGCGGTTCCTGCTGGTATGTGTGCGACAGCGGGGCCATCTGCTTCAGGTGGCCGGCCGG
Source organism: Desulfonema limicola (assembly GCA_020722245.1). Taxonomy (GTDB): domain Bacteria; phylum Desulfobacterota; class Desulfobacteria; order Desulfobacterales; family Desulfosalsimonadaceae; genus DYLE01. Next base: position 131 of record DYLE01000181.1, on the reverse strand, counting down.
CGGCACGGGGTACCGGTCGGACTGGGGATAGACGCGATCTTAAAGCCCCCTCTTCTTTTTATTGACAGATTCTGTAATAATCACCGATTTTCGCGCCGGTTTTAACCGACAATTTATATAAAGTTTTATGA
>DYLE01000004.1 GCA_020722245.1 Desulfonema limicola | reverse complement strand
GTCTTCCCCCGCCGATGGCGGTGACCACAAGAGCCGGCCCGGTGGCCGCATCCCCGGCGGCGAAAATATAGGGCACATTGGTGCTGCAGGTGGCCGGATCCACCGACAGGGTGTTGCCGCGGCCGATCTTTAACTCGTCCAGGCGGTCCCCTTTGCCGCGGAAACGGATATCCGGCGACTGGCCGATGGCGGTGATGACCATGTCGACATCCAGCACGGTTTCTGATCCTTTAACCGGTATGGGCCGGCAGCGGCCGCTGGCATCGGGTTCGCCCAGCTCCATCCTCAAATACTCAAGCCCCGTCACCCGGTTTTCCGCGTCGCCCAGCACCCGACTGGGAGCCGCAAGGAAGATGAACTCGATCCCTTCCTTTTCCGCGGCCTCGATCTCCACTGCATTGGCCGGCATCTCCTTTCGGGTCCTGCGGTAAACCAGGTAGACCTTGTCCAGGCCCTTGCGCACCAGGGTGCGGGCGCAGTCGATGGCCGTATTGCCGCCGCCGATCACCGCCGCCCTTCGACCCAGGGGGATATCCTCCTGATTCCCGACCTTGGCCAGAAACGCGATGCCGGTATAGCAGCCGTTTAATTCCTCTCCGGGAACATCCAGCTTGTAGTCGTTCCAGGCGCCGATGCTGAAAAAAATCGCGTCAAACCCGGAGGCCACCAGGGAGCCGAAATCAAAATCCACACCCAGCCGCACATGGGTGTGATGGGTGACGCCGAGTTTTAAAATCCCCTCGATCTCCCAGTCCAGCACCCGCTTGGGGAGCCGGTATTCGGGAATCCCGTAGCGCAGCATGCCGCCCAGCTTGGGCATGGCCTCGAAAATGGTGACCTGATGCCCGACCCGCCTTAAAAAGTAGGCGCAGCTTAAGCCCGCCGGCCCGCCGCCGATCACCGCCACCTTTTTTCCGGTGTCCGGGGCGCAGGGAGCGAAAATCCGCCTGCCGGAGTTCATCTCCAGGTCCGCCACAAAACGCTTCAGCTGGTTGATGGATACCGGTTCATCCGCAAGCCCCCGCCTGCACTGGGATTCGCAGGGATGGGGGCAGACCCGGCCGCAGGCCAGGGGGAGCGGGTTTCTTTCCCGTATGGTCGCCACCGCCGCCTCGTATTCGCCGTTTTTAATCTGGGCGATGTAGCGCGGAATATCGATTTCCGCCGGGCAGGTCTGGCTGCACGGGGCGAGGGCGTCGTCCTCGGCGTTTAGGTGCAGCAGCCGCTGGGACATGGTGCGCACCTGAAGGATCGGCTTGGGGCAGGCTTTTTCGCAGGCCCCGCATCCCACGCATTTTTCCACATCCACCACCGGATACCCGTTTCCGCCGAGCCGGATGGCGTCGAACTTGCAGGCCCGGACGCAGTCGCCGAAGCCGAGGCACCCCACCCGGCACAACCGCTCTCCACCATAGAGCGCCGCCACGGCGCGGCAGCTGGCCAGTCCGGAATAATAGAACAGGTTGTCCGCCCTGTCCCCGCCGTCGCAGGTGTTGCCGGATTTCAAAGGTTCGGCGGTGGCGGCCTCAACCCCCATGATGGCCGCGATCTCGGCGACGTTTTCCGGCCCGATCAGGATGCAGGTGTTGGGAGGCGCGCCCTTGTTGACGATGGCATCGGCGGCCGCGGAACACCCGGCGTGACCGCATCCGCCGCAGTTGGCGCCCGCGAGCAGCCCCTCCACCCTGGCGATGCGAGGGTCTTCATACACGTAAAATATCCTGGAGGCGAAACCCAGTAACAGGCCGCATCCGGCGCCGAGCCCGAGCAGAAAAAGAACCGCTTCAAACACGATGATCCTCTTATTTTTTTAGGGTATAAAAAATGTTTTTACACCATGCCCTTAAACGCATAAAAAGCCAGTGAGATCAGCCCGGCGGTCACCAGCCCGATGGAGGTGTCCTGCAAGGGGCGCGGCACGCGGCCCAGGATGATTCGCTCGCGAACAGAAGCGAAAAGGATCAGGGCGAGCCCGTAGCCGACCGCATAGGCAAAGGAGGCCACCAGGGCGTGCATGAAATCGTATTCCTCCTTGACATTGATCAGACAGACCCCGAGAACAGCGCAGTTGGTGGTGATCAAGGGTAAAAAGATGCCCAGCCCGGAGTAGAGCGCCGGAATACTTTTTTTAAGAAACATCTCCACGAACTGCACCAGGGCCGCGATCACCAGGATAAAGGAGATCGTCATGAGGTATTCAAGATGAAACGCCTTTAAGACGTAATGGTCGATCACCCAGGCGAGCACCCCGGCCATCACCAGCACGAACACCACAGCCATGGCCATCCCCACCGCGGTTTCCATCCTCTTGGAGGTGCCGAGAAACGGACAGTTGCCCAGGTACTGGGCAAGCAGGATGTTGTTGATCAGGATGCAGCTGATTATCAGGACCAAATAATCGCCCATATTCACCCTCGCATCTGTAAAAAATGGATTAAAACCAACATATCAAACCCCGAGGCCCTCCATCGGCCCAATGATCAAAGCCGTCCCCCTTACTTCTTTCCGGCCAGGTTCATCAGGCAAAGCATCAGCCCCAGGCAGACAAAAGCGCCCGGCGCCTGCACCATAAAGGTAAACGGTTGAAAAGACGGCCCGAACACCGGATTTCCAAGAAACGTTCCGCTTCCGAAAACCTCGCGCACCGCGCCAAGAGCGGCAAGGGAGAGGGTGTACCCGATCCCTATGCCCAGTCCATCCGCGATGGAGGGCAGGATTTTATTTTTTGAAGCAAAGGCCTCGGCCCTGCCGAGCACGATGCAGTTGACGACGATCAGGGGGATGAATATCCCCAGGCTGAGGTAAAGCGGGTAGGTGAACGCCTGCATCAGAAGCTCCACCACCGTGACAAAGGTGGCCACGACGATGATATAGCAGGCGATCCTGACCTTTGACGGAATGACGTTGCGCAGCATGGAAATCAGAAGGTTGGAGCAGACCAGCACGAATCCCGTGGCGACCCCCATGCCGATGCCGTCTTCAACGGTTTTGGTCACCGCCAGGGTGGGGCAAAGCCCCAGCACCAGACGAAACGGCGGAATCTCCGCCCACAGGCCCTTGACAAACTCCTGAGTGACTGTCTTTGCCATGGTATCTTCTCTTTACTATCCGGAAAAGGTCTTTAACTGTTTTAGGATTTCAGGTTTAAGCCGTTTATAAAGATCCCCCGCCTTGCCCACGGCGGCGCACACCGCCCGGGAGGTGATTGTGGCACCGGATATCGCGTTGATGCTCCCGCCGTCCTTGGTCACCTTCGGACCCGAGGCGATGTCCAGCCCCGTAAACTGCCTGATAAACCCGACGTCGGTTTCCACAGCAGCGCCTACCCCGGGGGTTTCATTATGGGTGGTGACCCCCACCCCCACGATCTGGTCGGTATCCACCGCCACCGCCACTATCAGCCCCACATCCCCGCCGTAACCGCCGGCAAAGGTTTCAAATGCCACGACATCGGGCTTTCCGTCGTATTTTCCCACAAAAAAGCTCCGCTTGGCCTCGCCGTCCGCCAAGGTAAACCGGTCGGCGATCGGGTCGTTGGCCGCGCCGGCCAGTATCTTTCGAATCGCCGGACCTTTTACAAATTCAAGCACCTGCTGCTCGATGCGGTCTTGCGTCTTTTCCCGCAACATGGCCAGCAGGCCGCCGGACAGACTGCTTAGGACCGTCAGCACAATCACCATTTTTGCCAGTTCACGCATGATGGGCCACCTTTCCCAGGGCCTTGGGCCGGATTTTGTCAAGCAGGGGGTTTAAAATGTTGATGATCAGCACCGCAAACACCACCCCGTCAACATGGGAGCCGATGTTGCGGATTAAAACGGTGAGCATTCCTCCCAGGCAGCCATAGATGATCATGGGGAGAAAATGGACCGGAGAGGAGGAATCCTCGGTTGCCAGTAAAAAGGCGCCGATCAGGCTGTATCCGGTCAGCAGATGAAACCCCGGACTGGCATAAACATTGGGGTTATAAAGATAAAAACAAAGCGCCGAGGCAAATATGCCGACCAGAAAAGAGAGGACGATCTCCCATCGGATAAACCCGCGGATCATCAGGTAGATGCCGCCGATGATCAGGCCCAGGCCGAAGCTGGAGCCGATGCCGCCCACCTGCCTTCCCATTAAAAGGTCTCCCAGCTTGAAATCCTTCACCGCTGCCGGCCCGAAGGATTTTGCCAGCACCAGCGGATCCACCGGATTGAACGCAAACCCGTAACCCACCAGCGCGGTGTTAAAATCCAGAAAATTTTTCCAGGAGAGCATCAGAATAGCCATGGCGACCGCCACCGGATTAAACGGATTCCCGCCGATACCGCCGTAGATCTGTTTTCCGATCACCACCGCAATAAAGCTGCCGATCACCACCACCCACCAGGGAACCACCGCCGGCAGCATCATGGCGAGCAGCATGCCGATGACCGCGGCGTTTCCGTCCCCGATGGAAACCGGCCGCCGGGTGGCGAGGTTCATTAAAAACTCCCATAAAACAGCCGATCCGATGGAAAGGGTGACCGCCCCGAGGGCCGGATAGCCGTAGCGGTAAATCCCCGGAATAACGGCCAGAAGACAGGCCAGAAGGATGTTATAGCTTTTTTGAGAAATGCCGCTGCCGTTATGCCAGAACGGCGCGTGGGATACGGTGAGCTTAATCGTGCTATCCATTATTTTTCTCCACTGGGTTCATGCCCGCCAGGGTCAGTTTCGCCAGGTGAATATACTGAAAGATCGGAATCCTCGCCTCACACACATAGCTGCAGAACCCGCATTCAATGCAACAATTCAGATCGCACTGACTCACGGCCTCCTCATACCTGCCGGCCTGGAGGAACCGGATCAGCATGTTCACGGGGACGTTCACAGGGCAGACCCGGACACATGCGCCGCAGTTGGTGCAAGGGTTGTCCCGAACCTCCGGGATCCGCCGCCGGTCCTGAATCATGATCGTGTTCGTGTCCGCAAGAACCGGATGATTATCCGAATACACCGAGACCCCGGTCATAGGGCCGCCGAAAATTACCCGGTCCCCTTCCCCTATGGGTTCATGAAAGGCCTCCGCGATATCTTTTACTGGAGTTCCGATGGGAACCGAGATCAGCCGCCGGGTTTCATCCTTGGATACAAAACAGACGATCTTTTCCAGAGGAAGAAAGCCGGTCTTATAGGCGGAACCGATGGCCACCACCGCCTCAGCCGTAAAGACAGCAACCCCATCATCGGAGGGGGGTTCAACATCTGGGGTTGACTGTTCGGACAGGATATACCGCATGATCAGCTCGGGATGGGCCGAAGGGTATGCCGAATCCACGGTTTTAATAGTGGCCCCGGCTGCGCCGGCAACCTTGAAGAGATAATGGGGAACCACAAGGATAACCTCGTGAATCCCCGAAATCTGACGCAGGGTATCGATCCCTGTTTTGATGGCGACAATGGCATTGTTGACAAAATACTGGTTGGTGACGCCGACAAGGTCGCTGTCCACCCCCAGCACCACGATGGATTTAACCGGCCGTTGGGGGTTAAAAAACACCTCCAGGTTCGGCTTGCCGGGAAGCCCTGCCAGAAACTCCCTTGCGTTTTTAAGGCTGGGCGACTGATACACACTTTTGAACCCCTCATCCAGGGTCTGGTGGGCCTCATCATCAATGGCGAGGGTGACGGTCGTAAACCGCCGGCCCCCAATTCCGAGAAAACCGGAGATATTTTCAATCCGTCCGGATTTTGGCGCAAGGGCATAACCCCCCGCGTCCTTTGTCAGAGACAGCCGCTCCCCTTTTTTGACCGGGTCACCGGGATGAAGCGAAAGCTTCTCGCCCGGAATATACGGCTGATCGAAAAACAGGGTCACCCTCTCCGACGGCGCAACAGCCACGGGTTCCGGCAGGGTTTCATCAACAGTGGTATACCTTAGTTTCGATTTCACAAACCCGAAAAACGTCCGTCTCCTCATGGATCAACCTTTAACTGCTTGCCTTTGATTTATCAAAATGATCTGAATCTGAAATAACCGCCCGGTTTCCGGCCTAATACCCATGGCAGGTGGTGCAGTCGGCACGACCGGGACCCGCGCCCGAATCCTCATGGCAGTTCATACACTGGTCATGAAACGCGTCCTTGCGCGGCCTGGGCTTGTGACATTCAGCGCAGTCGGACCCGCCCGGGGTCACCCCGGAAGCCTCATGGCATTCTATACACTGTTTATGAAAGGCATCGACCCGGCCCAGCATGGACCCATCCTCGGACTCCGGGTTATGACAGGTCCCGCAGGCCTCGGGTTCACCGGAATCCCCTTCGGCATAGGTGTGATGACAGTCCGAGCAGTTCAACCCGTAATCCTCGCTGTGGGCCGGGTGATCAAACACCCCGTTTTTCCCCAGGGCAGGGGTATACACGCTCTCTTTCAAATGGCAGCTTTCGCAGGAATCCGGCGTATCGGTCGGACTCCCGATGACGGAATGATGACAGTCCTTGCAGGCCAGACCGTAATCAGCGATGTGAGTCTGGTGATGAAACAACACATTCCCACCCATGCCTGAAAACATCACCCTCAGGGGAGATTCCGGCGGTTTGGCCGGCAGGATGCTGTAACAGAACACCCCCACCAGAAGGCAGATCACCGCGACCGCATAACCGATCCAAAGTTCATTTTTTGAACGCATCTTCCGAGGATCCCTTTCAAAAGAAAAAGGCGGATGCGCATTCCATCGCCTGTCTTTTTGTTTTAAAAACAGCGTAAAAACCGTGCCAGGGTATAGCCATTGCGGGCTTTTTTGTCAAGGGATTTATTTGAACCAATAATACAGTAATTTCAAGAAATTAAATTAAAAAGGGCCGGACATTCCGGCCCTGGGTGGAGAAACGCATTCCGTCGAAAGTCACCGTGTTACGCCCCTGGGGAATGGCCGACCGAGCTGTTTACCAGCCTAATCCGCCTTCCTCCTTAAAAAGGTGGGGGTGTCATAATCCACATCCGGGTCATCCAGTATGGTATAGGATGAAGAAGAGGGATTGGCTGCATCTTTCACAGCCGCTTTGGATGCGGGGATACCCTCCTTGGCCACCTCTTTTTTACGGAGATACGCCGGCCGTACCAGTTCATCCTCAAAGTATTTCAGTTCTTCAGGAGTCGGGGTGCGAACCACCCCCCGGCAGACCTCCTTGATCGCCGGATTTTTAGAGGTTTTCGGCATCTGGATCTTTCCGTCCCCGATACCTGTGGCGATCACGGTCACCCGGAGTTCATCCCCGATGCTGTCGTCCACCGCGGTTCCCCAGATGATCTCCACATCGTCATCCCCGACCTCGTTGTAGATCCGTTCAGAGGCCTCGATGGTCTCCTCCATGGTCAGATCCATGCCGCAGGTGATATTGATCAGAACCCCCCGGGCGCCCACAATGGAGTTGTCCTCAAGCAGCGGATGCGAGATCGCCCGTTCCGCCGCTTCCAGCGCCCTGTTTTCCCCGCTGGAAATGCCGATCCCCATGATCGCCATTCCCGCCTTGGACATGATGGCCTTTACATCCGCAAAATCCAGGTTGACCAGGCCCGGCCGGATGATCAGATCGGTGATCCCCTTCACCGAATGATGAAGGATCTCGTCGGCCTTTTTAAACATATCCACCAGGGTCGATTTTTTGGAGGCCAGTCCCCGCAGCCGATCATTGGGTATGGTGATGACCGTATCCGCCACCTCCTTCAGGCGGGCGATTCCTTCCTCGGCCTGCTTGCTTCGCTTTCGGGCCTCAAACCGGAACGGCTTGGTGACCACGGCCACGGTCAACGCCCCGATTTCCTTGCATATTTCGGCAATCACCGGAGCGGCTCCGGTGCCTGTTCCGCCGCCGAGCCCTGCGGCGATAAACACCATGTGGCTGTCGGCTAAGGCCTGTTTTAAAACCTCTGCGGATTCCAGGGCCGCATCCCTTCCCACGCCCGGATTCGCCCCTGCGCCCAGCCCGCCGGTCAAGGCCTCACCGAGTTGAATCTTCAGCTCCGCCTTGGAGCTGGCCAGGGCCTGGGCGTCCGTGTTGGCGGCAATGAACTGAACCCCCTGAAGGTTTTCGTGAATCATGTTGTTGATGGCGTTCCCTCCGCCGCCGCCAACCCCAATGACCTTGATCTTCGCCGATTTGTCGTTTTCGACATACGTGAACTTCATTCCCCACCTCCTTGCAACATAGTTACGGTTTATACCCTCGACGCTTAAATGATCTCCTTGAACCATCCCTTCATCTGTTTCATGATCCGATGGAAGATGTTTGCATCCCTAATCCTGAACTTCTTTTTTTCCTGGTTTTTTGCCCCGTACATCACCAGCCCGACCCCGGTGGCGTACATGGGGTTGTTGACCACATCCACCAGCCCGCTGATACCTTGCGGGGTGCCCACGCGGACCGGAAGCTCAAACACCGACTCCGCGACCTCTGCGATTCCCTCCAGAAGCGCGGACCCTCCGGTCAGAATAATGCCGGAGACGAGCATGTTGTTCATACCGGCCCGATGAATCTCCCGTTTGACCAGGCTGAATATTTCTTCCACCCGCGGCTGTAAAATCTCGGCCAGTATCTGCCGGGGAAGCCTGCGGCCGGCCCGACCGCTGATATCCGCGATCTCGATGGTTTCATCGTTCTTGACCTGATCGGAAAGGCAGGTGCCATGCTTCAGCTTGATCCTTTCCGCCTCGGCCATGGTGGTCCGAAGCCCGATAGATATATCGTTGGTCATGTTGTTCCCGCCGATGGCCAGAACAAAGGTGTGCCGAATGTTGTTGCCCGAAAAGATGGCCAGATCCGTGGTGCCGCCGCCGATATCGATAAGCCCGGTTCCCACCTCCTTTTCCTGGGCGGTCATCACCGCCTCGCTGGAGGCGATGGGCTCAAGGATGATATTGCAGACATCCAGACCGGCCTTGTTGGCGCATTTGACGATGTTCTGGGCAGAGGTCACCGCGCCGGTGACGATGTGGATCTTGGCCTCCAGGCGCACGCCGGCCATCCCCACGGGGTTGTTGATCCCGCCTTCCCCGTCCACGATAAACTCCTGGGGCAGCACGTGTATCACCTCGCGATCCATGGGAATCGCCACGGCCCGCGCCGCTCCGATCACCCGATCCACGTCCGCCTGGGTGATCTCATCCCCTTTTATGGCGACGATGCCGTTGCTGTTGAAACCCGTGATATGCCCCCCTGCGATCCCCGCATAGACCGATGAGATTTCACAGCGGGCCATCAGCTCGGCCTCCTCCACGGCCTTTTTTATGGATTCCACGGTGGATTCGATATTGACCACCACCCCCTTGCGCAACCCCACGGAGGGATGACTCCCGATTCCGATAATGTTCACCTCCTCATCCTTTAGCTCGGCGACAACGGTGCAGATTTTGGTCGTGCCGATATCCAGGCCCACCACGATTTCATCACGGCGCTTCACGTCAAACCTCCTTTTTATCCTCATCACCGGGGGATTCCCCTTCCACAGGGCATGCCACGATCCGCTCCGGGTTTCTTAAGTCAATCGCCCGAAGCGCGGGAACGCCGTTGTTCTGATCGATATAGGCGCATATTCGGGCCAGCCGGTCGTATTTGGCTTCAAGGTTTCCAAAGCCGAGGCTTATTTTCGAAATTGGCCCGCAGGTCTCCAGGGTCAACCCCATCTCCCGGTCCACATGAATCCTTTGAATGCTGCGGACCGGAAGCACCGATTCAGCAGACTTCCCAAGACGCAGCACCTCCATGACCGAGGCAAAAATCGGGGTCTCCGGCAAATCCGCAACCTTCCAGTCCGAGTAATCGATTCCGGAAACCACCGGAAGCCCCTCGGCCTCTTGACCGGAGGCCTCCTTGAATATCCCCCCTTGGGTGTTGACGAGAAAATACCGGCCGAAATCCAGCACCGCGATGGGTTTGTGCTCCTTTATTTTAATGGCCAAAGAGGATGGGAATCCCCGGGACACCTCGGCTTCGGCGATCCAGGGATGGGCCAGAAGCCTTTTGCGGATCTTCTGAAGGTTGACGGAAAAAATATTCTCCCCCTTTTTAATGCCGGCGGCATCCAGGACCTGCCCGGCCGAAAGCCGTGACTGGCCTTGAACGGAAATGGTTTTGGCCGTAAAATAGTCACACTGGGTCAGCACATCATAGCCGAAGATAAACATCAGGCTCATGGCCGCGATCAGGCTGATGCCCACCAGAACCCCCAGAAAAGCCGCGCCGACCTGTTTGAATCCGATCGCATGGATCCGGTCCTCAGGCCTTTTCTTGTAACGGTTTTTTCGAACACGCCTACTGACCAACAATTTTCACCTCCGGCTCCAGTTTGAGATTGAAGTTCTTATAAACCCGCTCCTGCACCGCCTCCATCAAACGGAGGATATCATCAGCCGAGGCATGGCCGCGGTTTACGATAAAGTTTGCGTGTTTTTTCGAAACCTCTGCATCCCCGACCCTAAATCCCTTTAAACCGGCCGAATCGATCAGACGGCCGGCGGAATCGCCCGAGTCCGGGTTTTTGAAAAAACAGCCCGCGCTGGCCGCCCGCCACGGCTGGGTGGTTTTTCTTTTTTGAATCAGGGAGTGCGCTTCCTTTTTCAGGAGGTTTGGATCGGCCGGACAGAGCAAAAACTCAGCCTCGAGAATAATCCCTTCACCCGATTTATCCCGGCCCGGCCGGGCGATGGCAAACCCGCGGTACGACCATTGAATACGGGATTTGTCAAGGCTCATCGCAACGCCGTCGTCAAATAGCATGCGAAGATTCTCGACCACCCCGGCCATGCTCCCCAGGCCGGTCCCGGCGTTCATGGTCACGGCCCCGCCCACGCTGCCGGGAATCCCCAGAGCAAAATTCATTCCAGAAAGGGAATGCTTCAGGGCATAGCGGCAAACCGCGGCCAGCCTCGCGCCGGACCGGGCAACCACCCGGTTTGCCCCACCGGCGGCTTTTCTGATTTTGGTAAAGCCCTCGGCCAGTGAAATCACCACCCCGCGAATACCCTGATCCCGGACCAGAAGGTTTGTGCCGGCGCCCATAACGCAGTAAAAAACCCCGTCCTTTTTTAGACGATCCACCAGAAAGACCAGTTCCTCCTCTTGGACCGGCATCACATAGGCGTCGGCCGGCCCGCCGATTTTCAGCGAGGTATGAACAGACATGGGTTCGTCAAAACGCACCCGATCCCTGAAGACCTCGCTCAAATATTTTTTAAGGCCTGGGTTCACGGCCCTTCCTTTCTGCTTTTCCATTTGCCGGTTTTGCCCCTTCCACAAGCCTGTTCAGGAGGGACTCCCCTGCCTTCCAGACATCCCCGGCGCCCAGGGTCAGGACGATATCCCCCTCTTTGACGATCCCCGCCAGGTAATCCACGGCCTTGCCCGCCTCATCAAAGCAGAGCACATCCTTATGCCCCTGGCGCTTGATCCCCTCATAAAGGGCATGGCTGTCCACCCCTTCGATGGGTTTTTCCCCGGCCGGGTAAATGGGAAGTATAATCAGAATATCCGACTGGTAAAAGGATCGGGTGAACTCATCAAACAACGCCCGGGTCCGGGTGTATCGATGGGGTTGAAACAGGATCACCAGCCGCCTTCCGGGCCAGCTTTGGCGGACCGCCTCCAGGGTGGTCTTGATCTCGGTGGGATGATGGCCGTAGTCGTCCACGATCTTCACCCCGCCGGCCTCCCTTTTGACCTCCAGACGGCGGTGGACCCCTTCCAGGGTTTCAAGGGCCGATCGGATTTTTTCAAACGGAATCTCCAGCTCAACCCCTACGGCAATGCCAGCCAGGGAGTTGTACACATTATGCTTTCCCGGCAGGTTTAAAACGACCTCGCCGGCGTAGCGGTCCTTTATATAAACCCCAAAACGGCTTCGCACCCCGTCGAATTTCACATCCCGGGCCTGGATGTCCGCCTGGGCGCTCAGCCCGTAGGTGACAAACCGCTTTTTTACCTTGGGAATGATCTCCTGCACCGGCTCATTGTCCAGGCAGAGCACGGCCAGCCCGTAAAACGGCACCCGGTCGATGAAATCTAAAAACACCGACTGAATCATTGCCAAATCTTTATAAAAATCAAGATGCTCCAGATCGATATTGGTGACCACCGCGATGGTGGGGGAAAACCTCAAAAACGAACCGTCGCTCTCATCGGCCTCCGCTACAATAAACTCGCCGCGGCCCAGCACGGCATTGGTGTGAATGCTCCTGAGCTTGCCGCCGATGACCACCGTGGGATCCAGGCCGCCGGCTCCCAGGATACCGGCCAGCATGGAGGTGGTCGTGGTTTTTCCATGAGCCCCGGCCACCGCAATGCTGTATTTCAACCGCATCAGCTCCGCCAGCATCTCGGCCCTGGGGATCACCGGTATGGATTGGGCCTTTGCCGCCATCACCTCGGGGTTATCCGGCGAAACCGCCGAGGATACCACCACCACGTCCGGCTTCTTGACCTGCTCGGCGGAATGCCCCTGGTATATGGTTCCGCCGAGGCCCGCCAGCCTTCGGGTGACATCCGACAGGGCAATATCTGAGCCTGAAACCACATACCCGAGGTTTAACAGCAGCTCCGCGATGCCGCTCATGCCGATCCCGCCGATCCCTACAAAATGAATGTGATATTGTTTCCGGTACATCAACCCCCTCTATACCAACAGGTTAAGCCGAAGCCTCACAAAGATCCCCCTTGGCCCATGAGCCGACAGAGATCATCCGCTATCCTTGCCGCGGCGTCCGGCATGCCGAAGCTTTGAATCGCCTTCTTTTTTGCTTCCACCTGATCCGGATGCCCGGCATAAAACTCGATCCGGTCCTTTAAATGCTCGCCGGTCAGGTCTTTTTGACGAATCATCTCGGCCGCGCCGGCCGACACCAGGCCCAGCGCGTTGTGGACCTGGTGGTTGTCCGTGGCCTGGGGAAAGGGGACAAAGATCACCGCGCATCCGGCGATGCTGACCTCAGAAACCGTCGTGGCGCCGGCCCTGCAGACCACCAGATCCGCCTCCCGATAAAGGCCTGCCATGTTTTCAAAAAAAGGAGCGACGACACATTCCATCCCTTTTCGCAGGTATGCCTCCCTTACGATGTCCACATCGCCTGTTCCGGTCTGATGGACAAACCGGTAGGTTTCCGGCTTCTTGAAATACTCCAGAGCATCGACCACCGACATATTCAGGCTGTGCGCGCCCTGGCTTCCGCCGAGGATCAGGACGGTAAATTTCCTGTTTTGAAGCCTCATCGTTGATTCGCCGGTTTTTTCCCCTTGGAGGGCCGAAAGGATCTGGGCCCTCACCGGGTTTCCGGTGAAATACATTTTCCCGGGCAAAGCCTTCAGTCGTGTGTCCTCAAAGGAAGTATAGATGCGGTTGACATACCTCGCCAATATTCGGTTGGTCATGCCGGGCAACCGGTTCTGCTCATGAAGGACCCGGGGGATGCGCAGCATCCATGCGCCCATGACCACCGGACCCGCGGAATAGCCCCCCATGCCGATGACCAGGTGGGGCTTAAACCGGATCAGGAGTCGAAGCGCGGCCGCAAACCCGAAAGGAAGCCGGACCACGGACCTGAGCTTGGCCAAAAGGGTTTTCCCCTTGATCCCTTCCACTGTGATGACCGCCTTTTCAAAACCGGTCTTTGACAGGACACTCTCCTCCAGGGGCCGGCCGCTGGACACAAACAGGATACGGCTTTGGGGGCATCTTTTCTGAAGGGCTTCGGCGATGGCAATCCCTGGAAAGAGATGCCCGCCCGTGCCTCCGCCTGCAATGATCACCCGCCGGGCACGGCACGGATAAGCAATCTGTGGCCCGTTATTCGGCCTTTCAGCCGGTAAAGGGTTTCCTATTTTTTCTGATGCGCCCATATGTTCATCAATACCCCGATAAACGCCAGGTTGACGATCAGCGAGGTTCCGCCATAGCTTAAAAAAGGAAGGGTCAGCCCCTTTGTGGGTAGAAGGCTCAGGTTGACCCCCATGTTGACGACGACCTGAAGGGCGATGGATGATGCCAGCCCCAGGGCAAGCAGGGACCCGAAAAACCCCCGCTCGGATCTCGCGATGTCGATCCCCCGCCACAGGATGATCAGATAAAGACCCAGCACGACCAGCACCCACGGCAACCCCCCCTCCTCGCCGATCACCGAAAAAATAAAATCGGTGTGGGGCGTGGGCAGGTAAAAAAGCTTCTGATACCCCTGGCCGAACCCCTTCCCCCAGATCCCTCCCGAACCGAACGCCATCAGGGAATGAATGATCTGATACCCCTCGTCCCGGGGGTATTTCCAGGGGTCCAGAAAGGTCATATACCGCTTGAACCGATACTGGGAGGTAAATATCAGGTACATCCCCGCCGGCGCCACCAGGAGCAGGGTCAGGCACAAATGCCGAAGCGGCACCCGTCCGGCGAACATCATGGCCCAGACGAGCATCCATAAAATGGCGGTGGACCCGAAATCCGGCTGCAGAATCACCAGCATGGAAAGCAGTCCCAGAATCGCCACATGGGGAATAAACCCGATGCTGAAATCCTCCACCCGGTCCTGCTTCTTGAACAGGGAGTAAGCCATAAATACGATCAGCGCAAAACGGGCGAACTCCACCGGCTGAAACGTAAGCCCCATCACCTTGATCCAGCGGGATGCGCCGCCGGCCGAGTAGCCGATGCCATCGATAAACACCAAACCAAGCAGCACAAAGGCCGCCGCAAGAAAGACATAAACGAGCTTGGAATAGATCCGGTAGGGGATGTACCGGCAGATCAGCAGGCCGGCGATCCCCAGGCCGGCAAAGATCGACTGCTTCTTTAAGAAATAGTATTCGTCGGCGTAGTGCTTCAGCGCAAGCTCGCTGCTCGCGCTGTAAACCATCACAAGCCCGAGGCCGGTCAAAACCAGCACAGGAAGCAACAGAATAAAATCAAATGTAAGATAACGAAAGGTCTGGTCTTTACCGCTCATGACCGGCCTCCGGTAAGGTTCATCACGGCTTTTACGAAATCCTCCCCCCGCTGCGCGTAACTCGCGTACATGTCAAAGCTGGAGCAGGCCGGTGAGAGCAGCACCGAGTCCCCGGCCCTGGCCGCATCCATCGCCTTTTGCACCGCGTCCTTCATTCCCGAGGCCGTGGAAATTGAAACCGTCTCCGCCAGAGTTTCCCTGATCTTTTCGCCTGCCTCCCCCATGACCACTACATGCCGGACAATACGTTGAACCTGGGTTTTGAGCCCCTCATAGCTCCCCCCCTTGTCCCTTCCGCCCATGATCAGGACAACCGGAGAGGAAAAAAACTCAAGCGCCCGGATCACCGCATCCACATTCGTGGCCTTGGAATCATCGTAAAACCTTATTCCACCAGCGGTCATGACATGGGTGAGCCGGTGCGGAAGCCCTTTTAAGCGATGAATGGCGGTTTCCACCCCTTGAATGGACCCTCCCAGGGACAAGGCCGCAAGACCCGCGGCCGAGGCGTTTTCCAGGTTGTGCCTTCCTTCCAGGGGGATTCCTTCGCAATTGATCTGATAGGATCCTGTTCCGACCAGATTGAAATGGATGGTTTTTCCGGATATCCACGACCCGTCTTTAACGGGTTTTTCAAGGTTGTAGAAAAGCCGGCGGGATCTGATCGCTTTCGTCACCGAAAGCACCGATGAATCCGCGGCGTTTAGAACCGCGATATCCTTCCGATCCTGGTTCATGAAGAGCCGCGCCTTGGACCGGGCATACCCGTTAAAATCCGAATACCGGTCCAGGTGATCGTCGGTGATGTTTAAAAGCAGGCCCACTTTGGGTTTGAACCTGTCGATGGTGTCCAGCTGAAAACTGCTGACCTCCGCCACCACAAAATCCAAGGATTTTTTGCTCTCAATGCAATCCATCAGCGGGGTCCCGATGTTCCCCCCCACAAACACGGAAAAACCCGATTCTTTCAGCATCTCGCCCAGAAGGGTGGTGGTGGTGGTTTTTCCGTTGGTTCCGGTCACCGCAACAATGGGGGCGCGAATGAACCGAAAGGCGAGCTCGATCTCCCCGATGACCGGGACACCCCTTTCCGCGGCCCGGCGAACCGGCTCAAGGGTGTGGGGTACCCCGGGGCTTAAGACGATCAGCTCGGCAGCCTCAAACGCCTTATCCTGCCGGCCGCCGAGCATCAGGTTCACACCCAGGTCGCGGACCTGCAAAACCCGATCATAAAGCGCCTCCTCCGGGGCTGTATCGGTCACGGTCACCTGGGCCCCTCGCCCGACCAGAAAACGGGTGACGGAGACGCCGGTGATTCCCAGGCCCGCCACCAGTATTTTTTTACCTTTTAAATCCATCCGGCCTACCTCAGTTTAAGGGTGCTTACAGCGACCAGCGCCAGAATGATCGCCACGATCCAGAACCTGACGATCACCTTGGGCTCCGGCCACCCCTTCAGCTCAAAATGGTGATGCAAGGGGGACATTAAAAAAATCCGCTGTCCCCCGGTAAGCTTGAAATAACCCACCTGAAGAATGACCGAAACCGCCTCGATCAAAAAAACCCCGCCCACGATCATCATTAAAATCTCCTGTTTGGTGACCACCGCCACGGCCCCCAGCACCGCGCCCAGGGGGAGGGAGCCGACATCCCCCATGAAAACCTGGGCCGGGTAGGCGTTGAACCACAAAAACCCCAGCCCGGCCCCGGCCATGGCCCCGCAGATGATCGTAAGCTCCCCGCAGCCGGGCACATGGTTGATCTGCAAATACTCCGCGATCTTGATATGACCGGCCACATAGGCAAAAAGCATATAGGTGGCCGAGGCGATAATCACCGGACCGATGGCCAGGCCGTCAAGGCCGTCCGTCAGGTTGACGGCATTGGAGGTCCCCGCGATGACCAGGATGGCGAAGAGGATATAACCCGGGCCGAGGTCCGGGGACAGGGTCTTTAAAAACGGAATGGTGACCCGGGTGTTAAACAGGGGGTAGCGGTAAAGCAGGTATCCGGCCAGTCCTGCCAACAGCACCTGAAGCAGAAACTTATCCCTTGCGGCCAGGCCTTTATTTCTTTTTTTGATCTGCTTCAAGTAGTCGTCTGCAAAACCGATGGCAAAATAACCGGCGGTGACCATCAGCACCACCCATACATAGAAATTCCGAAGATCCACCCAGAGGAGGGTGGAGATCATGATCGACAGGATAATCAACACCCCTCCCATGGTCGGTGTCCCGGCCTTGTCCTGATGCCGCTTCGGGCCCACCTTGCGGATGTACTGCCCGATCTGCTTTTCACTCAGCTTGTGAATGACCCAGGGCCCGAGCGTAAACCCGATCAGCAGGGCGGTCAGGCTGGCGCAGATCGTCCGAAAGGTGATGTAACGGAAAACGTTAAAAACCGTGACCTCGTCGTGCAGCGCATATAAAAGATGATAAAGCATTGGGCCTCCACCCTTACGCGGGTCTTTTATTCGCCGGCTGTGCACCGGTTAAAGCAGACACGATCTCCTCCATCCCCATGCCGCGGGAACCCTTCACCAGAACCCAGTCCCCTGAAGTCAGAAATTCCAGCAGATGCCCAATAAGAACGGGCTTATCCCCGATGACTATCGAGGAGTCGGGCATGCCGGCCTCCTTCGCCCCTTTGGCGACGGCCTTGGCAAAGCCGCCGGTCAGATAAAGCCTTGTCAGACCCGCTCCTCCCGCAAGCCTGCCGAGACTTTCATGAAACGCCTCGGCCTGCTCCCCGAGCTCCAGCATATCCCCCGCCACAAGCACCCTCCTGCCTTGGCCCTTTATCGAGACCAGGGTGTTCACCGCCGCCGCCATGGAGGCGGGGTTGGCGTTATAGGTGTCGTCGATCACAAAAGTCCCTGACCCCGTCTCAAGAAGATGCATACGGCCGCCCACCGGTTTAAACCCCTCGAGGCCGGATTTGATCTCGCTTCCGGAAAGCCCCATCAGGTATCCGGTTGCCGAGGCGGCCAGGGCGTTGTTCACCATAAACACCCCCGGCGCTGTGAGATGGATGGGAAGGCGTTCATTCGGCAGAGCAAGCACAAAGGAGGTTTTCCATTTGCCGGCGGTGAGGTTTTCGGCCCGAATATCCGCATCGGGCGACAGGCCGAAGTACACCACCCTTCGGGGGGACTCCTTGCCCAGACGAAGAGAATACGGATCATCCCGGTTCAACACCAGGCAGCCGTTGTTTTTTACCCTTTCGACCAGCTCACCCTTGGCCCGCATCACCGCCTCGACGCTCCCCAATCCCTCCAGATGGGCCGGGCCGATATTGGTGATCACGCCGATGTCGGGAGAACAGATTTCACCGAGCCGGCTGATCTCTCCGGGATGATTCATGCCAAGCTCCACCACCGCCGCCTCATGGCAGCGGCCCAGAGCCAGCAGGGTCAGGGGAAGCCCGATCTCGTTGTTTAAGTTGCCGGATGTGGAAAGGGTGTTGTATTTTTTCCCCATCACCGCTGCGGCCATTTCCTTGGTGGTGGTTTTGCCGTTGGAACCGGTGATGGCCGCCACTGGAATGTTCGCACGCCTTCGCTGAAAGCCGGCCATATCCCCCAGGGCGTAAATGGTATCCTTCACCAGAATGCAGCAGACCCCCTGTTCCCGTAGGAGAGGAAGCGGCAGCCTGCCGTTCATGTTCTTGGCGGCGACAATCCCCTTCACGCCCCTTGCCACCACATCCTTGATAAACCCATGGCCGTCATGGGATTTTCCGCAAATCGCCACAAACAGATCGTTTTTGCCGATACGGCGGGAATCGATGGAAACCCCGGCAAAACAGCGGTCGCGCGGGCCGCTGATCAGCGCCCCGCCGGTGGCCTCCAGGATATCGGGTATGCTCCAGGGAATCGGTTCCATAACCTTCTCCATCAGATTCGTCCAAACGCCTCCGCTGCTTTTTCCCGATCATCAAAGTGTATGGTTCTGTTGCCGATGATCTGGTAGGTTTCATGCCCCTTCCCTGCGATCAGGATGGTGTCGCCTTCGGCGGACAGCCTAATCCCCCAAAAGATCGCCTTTTCCCGGTCCGGCTCGACGATAAACCCTTTTTCCTCAAACCCTCTTTCCAGGTCTTCGGGAAGGTACCGGCGATCCATCACCGATTCCACCCCTTCCAGAATCTCCGCGATAATCGCCTCGGGGGATTCCGTGCGCGGGTTGTCCGAGGTCACCACCACAAAATCGCTCAGCCGTCCTGCGATTTCGCCCATTTTCGGCCTTTTGGTCTTATCGCGGTCCCCGCCGCAGCCGAAAACGCAGATCAGCCGGCCGGTCAACACCCGCCGCAAGGCCTGCAGCACCTTGGCCAGGGCATCCGGGGTGTGCGCGTAGTCCACATACACCCGCCGCTTGAGTCCGTTTAAAACCGGCTCCAGCCTTCCCGGAACATGGGAGAAGGATGAAATCCCGGCGGCGATGTCCGGCAGCGGGATCCCCAAGGCGACCCCGGCGCCGGCCGCGCAAAGGATATTCTCCAGGTTGTGAAGCCCGATCAGTCCGGACTGGAAGGCGCATTCGCCGTAAGGGGTCTGAATCCCGGCCCTGATCCCAAACTGATCCAGGGTCACATGAACCGGATGCAGCATGGCCCTTGAACCCGTGCCGACGGTGATCCGGTTGATGCCTTCAAGCGCGCTCGACAGCTCGAGTCCCCTTGGGTCATCGGTGTTGATGACCGCCGCGGCATGGCCCTGTTTCGGGCCGGCATTGAGATGCTCGGTGAAAAACCTTTTTTTGGCCCACCAGTAGTCCTCCATGCTGCCGTGAAAATCCAGATGATCCTGGCTCAGGTTGGTGAATACGCCGGCATCAAACTCGCAGCCGAAAATCCGGTCAAGCGCCACACCGTGGGAGGATACCTCCATGATCACATGGGTGACCCGCGAAGCGGCCATTCTTGACAGAATCTGTTGCAGATCCGCGGATTCCGGAGTGGTCAGGGGATTGGGATACGATTTTCCCGCGTACCGGAAATCGACCGTCCCGATCACCCCCACCTGAACGCCGAGCCTGGATAAAATATGCTCCAGCAGAAACGAGGTGGTGGTTTTGCCGTTGGTGCCGGTAATCCCTATGAGTACAAGGGTTTTGGAGGGATCGCCGTAAAACCGGGCCGCGATTGTCGCCAGCGCCTTTCTGGCGTTGTCGACATAAATCACCGCCGCATCGGTGCTGACCTTTTCTCCGCCTTCCACCACCACCGCCCTAGCGCCGCGGGAAACGGCATCGCCGATAAAATGACGACCGTCCGCGCGCTGTCCTTTTAGCGCAACAAAAAGACCGCCGGGCTTTACGTCATTGGAGCGGTAATGAACCGAGGAGATATCGGCATTTTCCATTTGCGGGGAAAACACGCGATCCCTGCCGGGAATCCGAAACGGTTCAACCGCCGTCACCAGGTCTGAAAGCTTCATGCGCCCTCTCTAAAGAGGTTGTTATCCGGGGGAATCCCCATATAGTTAAATGTTTCGAGAATGATTTCCCTAAACGCCGGTGCGGCCACCACCCCGCCGTAGTGATGCTTTCGGGGCTCGTTGACCACCACCAGAACCGCCAGCTTAGGGGAATCCGCCGGGGAAAACCCGACAAACACGGCGTTGTATTGACAGTTTCGATATGTTCCGTCGGGGTTGATCTTCTGGGCGGTGCCGGTTTTTCCGCAAACGCTGTAACCGGGAGGAACCGCGTTGGACCCGGTCCCTTCCGGTTCCGTGGCCGCCTGCATCATTTGCTTCAAATTCTGGGCGGTTTCCGGGGAAATGGCCTTTCGTACCTCCTCGGGCCCGAAGCTTTTGACCACTGCGCCGTTTTTGTCGGTGATCGCCTTGACCACCCGGGGTCTCATCAGCACCCCGTCGTTGGCTATGGCCGATACGGCGGTGATCAGCGCAATGGCGGAAACAGAAACCCCCTGCCCAAAGGCAATGGTGGCGTTATCGATTTTCTTCCACTGCCTCCAGTCCCTCAGGCAGCCGCTGGCCTCCCCGGGGCAGTCGATCCCGGTCTTTTCGCCGAACCCGAAGTTCACCAGGGTCTGATACAAGGCTTCCGGGCCGATCATCTCGGCGATCTTGGCCGCACCGATGTTGCTGGAATACTTGACCACCTCGCCTAATGTCAGATTCCCGTAAGGATGGGTGTCATGGATCACGTTGCGACCGATTCGGTATTGCCCGTTCTCGCAGTACACCACATAGTCGGGGCCGCATTTTCCGGACTCTAAAGCTGCGGCGGCCAAAAACACCTTCAGGGTCGATCCGGGCTCAAAGGGGTCGGTGATGGCCCGGTTTCGCCAGTCTTCCTTGGAATACACGACAAAGGAGTTGGGATTAAAGGCGGGGTAATTGACCAAGGCTCGAATCTCAGCGCTGCCGGGATCCATCACAATGGCGATGCCCGATTTGGCGTTGTTTTCCTCAACCACCCGTTTCAGGGCTTTTTCGGCGATATACTGAATGGTGCTGTCGATGGTCAAGATCAGGTTTTTTCCCTCATACGACTGGGTGCAGGCGAGGGCCTCATCCTGCTCGAAGATGCGGCCCAGGGCGTCGCGGATGATTTTCCATTGATACGGGTTGCCCCTGAGGTAATCGTCATAGTAGTATTCCACCCCCTCCAGCCCGTTGCCGTCAATCCCGGAAAAACCCAGAACCTGGGCCGCCAGCGTTCGGTTCGGATAAACCCGGCAGTATGACGGAATATACTCCAGGCCCGGATACCCCAGGGATTTGATGGATTCCGCGGCCGCGGGGGTGACGTTCCGGTCGATCCAGACAAAGGGACGGCTGGAACTCAGCCTTTGGTAAACCAGACGTTGGCTGATCCCTAGGTTTTGCGCGATGGCTGTGGACAGTTTATCCTTGTCCGGAATTTGTGCAGGATGGGCGCCGATGGAAACCACGTCCGTGCTCAGCACCAGTTCCCGGTGTTTCACATCATAAATACTGCCGCGCCTTCCCGTGCAATTGATGTTTCGCGCATACTCATTAGACGCCCGTTTAGACAAATCCGCATTCTGAATGACCTGGAGGTAAAACGCCTTCACCCCGATGATAAGGTATAGAACCGTAAAAATCCCTCCGATGACGAGGATTCGGCGGTTTCGCCGCATGATGCGACGCTTGGTATTGGCGGTTGAAATCATGGCACCATCACGATCTGGTCAGGCCCGGCGATCGTCAGCCCGAACTGCTCGGCGGCGATCCTGCCGAGCACCTGAGGGGATTTCAACCGGATCCATTCGATTTTTAAATTTTTCTGCATCGCCATCAGCTCCCGACGCCTTGTTTCCATTTCGGTCAGTTCATACCCGGTCCGAATGCACTGAACCCCGCACCAGGTCTGGAAAAAAAACTCCGCCATGAACAGGATCAGCACAAGAATGCCCATCCCCATCATACCGGGGGTCAGGCCACGCGATGGGATTCTTCTGTTTATCCTCATGGAAACTCACTCCCCTGGGTTTTGTCGGAAGCCGCGACAAAAGCCCCTTCTCTATGAAGATGAGCAACGTCAATGGATTTATCGCCGGCAGTATCCCAGGCGATCCGTTTCAAACAGTGCCGGCAGCACTCGTTTGGCAGGGTAAACCGGCCCACGGTGCTGATCGGATCAAACCAGCCCGGTATAAAAAGCAGGCCCATCAGCATGATGAAAAAAAATGATCTTAAACGGCTTCATGGAAGGCACCTCCCTTGTTTAAGGTCAGATGGTGGTTTGATCTTTTTCCTCCATGATCCTTCGCCCCCGGCGGTTCTTCCCCGTTTACCCTTTCTGCGGCCCGCAACCGGGCGCTCCTGGCCAGCGGGTTTGCGGTGATCTCGTCAAGGGTCGGGCGAACCGCCTTGCGGGTTAAGACCCGAAGCTTTTTCTTTCGACCGCAAACGCATCGGGGAAAATCCGAAGGACAGATGCAGCCTTGCTCCAGTTCCTTAAACCGCCGCTTCACGATCCGGTCCTCCAGGGAATGAAAGGACAGGACGCAGATCCGGCCTTTTGGATGGAGCGCATCCACGGCGGCTGGAATAAACGCATCCAGGCTTTCCAGTTCCCTGTTGACGGCGATGCGCAGGCTCATAAACACGCGGGTGGCGGGATGAATCTTGCGGCTGCGGGCGTCTTTCTGCGGAACCGCTTCCAAAACAAGGCGCGCCAGCATCTCGCTGGTTTGGATTCTCTGTTTTGCTCTTGCGGCTACAACCCTGCGGGCGATCCTGCCGGCCCACCGCTCCTCTCCATATTCCCTGAATATCTGTTCCAGACGGTCATTGGTCTCGGAATTTACGATATCCTCAGCGGTAACGGGGGAATCGATGTTCATCCGCATATCCAGGGGCTCGTTTTTTCTAAAACTGAACCCTCGACCGCTGGCCTCAAGCTGATGAAGAGACAGCCCCAGGTCCGCCAGCACACCGTCTACAGAGACGATGTTCAAACGGGAGAGGATTTCGGGAAGGTGAACAAAGCTGTCGTGAAACAGCCGAATGTTTGTCTCATAGGGCGCCAGGACACGGGCGGCATTTTCAACAGCGTCCTTGTCCTGATCAATTCCGATCAACAGCCCGTTCGGCAGGATTTTTTCAACGATGGCCCTGGCATGCCCTGAACCCCCGATGGTGCAATCCGCATAAACCTTTCCCGGCCGGCAGTTTAAATACGCAAGCACCTCGGTAACCATCACAGGGGTATGGCGAAACTCCATGGTATCAGAGCCCTAGCTTGGCGATCTCGTTGATAACCTCCTCGTTTTTCATGTCTTCTTCAAAATTTTTGCTCTCCTTGTTCCAGTTTTCCTTGGACCAGATCTCAAAATGATCCAGGACCCCGACAAGGATGATATCTTTCTCCAGTCCGGCGTATTCCCTGAGGGTGGGAGGAATCAGAATCCGACCCTGACTGTCCCACTGGCATTCAAACGCCTCGCCGATAAACACCCTTCTGAACCGCCGCATGGCCTGGTTTCTTTCAGCCGCGGACAAAACCCGTTCCTCGATCTTTTTCCATTCATCAAAGGAGTATGCCATAAGCCCGCCGTCCAACCGGGAAAGCATAAGCCCATAGCTCAACCGATTTTTCAGGATCTCCCTGAACCGGACAGGAATGATCACCCGGCCCTTTTCATCAATGGTGTGGCAGGAACTCCCCCGAAACATGGAACGGATATCCCCCATTAATATACACTTTGCTCCACTGTTTTCTTCATATTACAAGCTTAGCGCGTTTTGTCAAGAAAAAAATATACTTTTATTACTAATAATTATTGAGTATTAAAATATTTTTGAAAAGCAACGATTAAGGTGGATATTTATGGTGAGATAGCCCGTCGAGGCTCCTCTGCTTTTGCTTTAAAACCCATGAAATTCGCCTTAAGCTTGGGCCTGAAAAGGTTCATGGGAGTGTCCAAACCGACCCAGGCCTGATGTTCTTACCGGGTCGATTCCTCGGGCCTGGTGTTTTATTGCCAGGGCTTACTGTGCAGCCGGCCGAGAACGGCTGTCCGTTTTTTTCTGGTGTTTTCCCGCAAAAAATATGGTATAAGAAAAACTACGACAGCCAAGAAACCCAAAGTTCGGATAAAGCGATGATGAGGCAGAAAGGCAAATCACCCGTCGAAGCTCCCTTGCCGCTCAAGACGGACCTCCCCTTCCTTCAAAAGCCCGAGTGGCGAAAGGTGGCCATCAGCCGGGAATACCAGGCGGATTTTTGCATCCTGGGAAAAAACATTCTGATCAATAGGCCGATCGGTTACGTCACATCGGCGGATTTAAAGAAATCCCTGCCTCTGCTGCACAGCCTGATCGATCAGGAGATTCCCAAGGGGATGCCCTACATACAGATCGAGGATTATTCAAACCTTCGCGGCGCTGCAAACGACGCACGAAGCCTGTTTATCAAGGACATGCAAAACAGGAAAAACCTGCTGGCCCTCATCTTCTGCAACACCTCGGCGTTTCTTCGGTTCAGCGTCAATTTGGGCAAACGCATCTATGCATTCAAATTCGATATCCATCTGACAAAAGACCTTGCCGAAGCGGTCTTCCTCGCCGAGAAGATCCTTTCCAAAACAGACCTGGACTGGAAAGGCCCGATCCAGGCCCGCCCTCCGGATATTTATCCGGTGATCCTTCGCAAGGATGAATGGTCGTATCAGGGGGGGGATTTTAACCAGCGCTATGAACTCATCGACGGCGATATCATTCACGTCATTGCTTCCGGCAGGCTCAAAGAGGAGGATATCAGACCCCTCTTTATCCTCCTAAAGAAGGTTTTTGACCAAATACCCCCCTCAAACCGGTCATACTACCTGGTTGTAAACCTTGAGTCCGTAAAAGTCCTCGATTTCAAGGCCCGCCGCCGGTTTGTGAGCGCCCTGACCCAATGGTACCGCGAGCATCCGTTTAAGCTCATCATTTTCTACAACACCAACTGGGTGATGCACGCCATCATCCGCATCATTCAAACCACGGTCCCCTATCCCGTCCGTATTTTAGACGGCTTTCATGCGGTCATGGAATGGATCGCTGCAGACAGACTGGGCCTTGCCCACAAAGAACCCGCAAACAGATCCCCGGACTCCAAGGCGCCGGATCAGAACCAGCAATACGCCGATGAGCTGATCCGCATTCTGGCGGGCATCAACTGGGATTCCCAGGCGCCCGAAGCCATCCTTCGACAGGTGGACCCTTCCCACCCGTTTTACGCGGTGGTGGAAGCCATCTCCTTGATCAAACTGGATATCGACCAGCTCCTGCGGCAACGGGCGATCTTTGAAAAGGCACTCCTGGAATCCCGGCGGAAATACAAGGAGATTTTAGACGGCATCGAGGAAGGCTATTATGAAACAGACCTTGCCGGGAATATCACCTTCACCAACCCCGGTCTGTGCCGGATTTTAGGGTATTCAAAAGAAAAACTCCTGGGAATGAGCTACCGGAGGCTGGCCGACAAGGATCAGGCCCAAGGGATCTATCAGACCTTTAACCAGGTCTATAAAACCCGCCGGCCGGTCAAGGCCTTTGACTGGAAGCTGATCCGGGGGGACTCCAGCACAAGCTTCATTGACACCTCGGTGTCCCTTATCGAGGATGAGAACGGAAATCCCACGGGGTTTCGCGGAATCGTCCGGGACATCACCGACCGGGTGGCCGCTGAAACCCAAAGAAAAAGCCTGGAACAACAGCTTCGGCATGCGCAGAAAATGGAGGCCATCGGAACCCTGGCCGGGGGCGTGGCCCACGATCTCAACAACATCTTGTCCGGCATTGTTTCCTACCCGGAGCTGCTGTTAATGAAAATCCCCGCAGACAGCCCCCTGAAAAAACCCTTGGAAACCATCAAGAACTCCGGTGAAAAAGCAGCAGCCATTGTTTCGGACCTGCTCACCCTGGCCCGAAAAGGGCTTCCTGAACAAAAAATTGTAAACCTAAACCGCATCATCCAGGATTACTTAAACAGCCCGGAGCATCTCAACCTGCTCGTCCACCATCCGGGGGTTAAAATAAAAACAGGTCTTGACGACAGCCTGCTCAACCTAAACGCCTCGCCGGTGCATCTTTTTAAAATCATGATCAACCTGGTATCCAACGCCGCCGAGGCCATGATAGACGGCGGCACGATCCATATCTTAACTCAAAACACCTACCTCGATTCGCCGCTCCCCGGTTATCCCGCCGCCCGGGAGGGAGAGTATGTCAAGCTGCAGATCATCGACGAGGGCATGGGCATTTTGCCCGAGGACAGGGAACGGATATTTGAGCCGTTTTTTACCAAAAAAAAGGCGGGCCGAAGCGGCTCAGGACTGGGTATGACCCTGGTATGGGGGGCGGTCCAGGATCACGGCGGCTATATCGATGTCCAGAGCGCGCCGGAAAAGGGCACGGTCGTCACCATTCACCTCCCTGCGACAAGGACTGAGCCCCTTCAGGAAGCCGGCGCCTTTACTCCAGACCGGTTCAAGGGCAACGGCGAAACCATTCTGGTGGTGGACGATCTGAAAGACCAGCGGGAGATCGCAGAACAGATGCTGACCCTGCTGGGGTATCGGGTGGAAACGGCATCAAGCGGGGAAACCGCCCTGGAGTTTCTCAAACAGAAACCGGTGGATCTGGTGATTCTGGACATGATCATGAACCCCGGAATGGACGGGCTGGACACCTACAAAGGAATAAAACAGATCGCCCCGTCCCAGAAAACCCTCATCGTCACGGGGTTTTCTTCATCCGAAAGGATCAAACAGGCCCAGGCCCTGGGGGCCGGCGCGTGTTTAAAAAAACCTCTTCTTCTGGAAAACATTGCGCGAACGGTTCGCGAAACACTGGGCCGCTGAGTTTTTAAAAAACGCGATATGAATCCAAAGCCGACATACGATCCCCGCCTTCTGGCGGAGCAGGTCCGCCTGCTCTATGCCCAGTCCTATATCGCCTCCATGGGGGTGGTCATCGCATCCCTGGTCACCGGGGCCATGCTCTGGGGATCCGCCCCCCACAGCAACCTGATCCTCTGGATGTCCGCGGCCATCGCCATCAGCATGGCCCGGCACGGGGTCACGATGTATTTCCATAAAAAAAATACCACGGAAACAGAGGCCGCCCGGTGGAAAAACCTGTTTATCCTGATGCTTTTTATCTCCGGTCTGGTCTGGGGGTCCTCCGGGATTTTCATCTTTCCGGAAGCCTCCCTGCCGCATCAGGTCTTTTTATTCCTTGTGCTCGGCGGTATGGTCGCCGGCGGCATCGGCACCTTTTCGGTGGTGTTCGGCGCATTTATCGCCTATGCATGGCCGACCCTGCTCCCCATTGTTGCAAAATTTTTCTTCATCGGCGATACCATACACTCGACCATCGGGTTCATGCTGGCGGTATACCTGGTGGCGGCATCCATCATCGCTTATCACCTGTACCTTCAAACCCGAACCTCTTTAAACCTTCGGTTTGAAAACCTCGACCTGATCGACCGGCTTGAACGCGAAAAACAAAAAACAAACGCGGTCAACACAACCCTCTCAAGGGAAATTTCTGAGCGCAAGCGGGCGGAGGCGGCCTTACAAAGGCACAAATCGACCCTGGAATCCCGGGTGGCCAAACAGACCGCGGCGATCCAGCAGGCCAACCGGGAGCTGATCAAAGAGATCGAAGAGCGGAAAAAAGCCATAGAAGCGCTTGAAGCCTCTGAGGAAAAATACCGGCTTCTGGTGGAAAACGCCCGTGAGGCGGTCTGCATCCTTCAGGACGAAAAAATCCGGTTCCACAACAAAAGGGCCGAAACCCTCTGGGGGTATACCGCAAACGAACTGTCCGCCATGCCGTATCTGGACCATTTTCACGCCGATGACCGAAATGGCCTGGCCCAACGGATTGATGAGGCATTAAGCCGCGGCCCCCGTGAAACCGTTCACCGGAGTCACGATTTTAAGGCCTTTCATAAAAACGGAAACCCATTATGGGTCAGGATCAGTCTGGTTCCGGTTTCCTGGGAAAACCGCCCGGCGGTTCTCTGCTTTGCCGAGGACATCACCCGGCAGAAGCAGGTTGAAGAACAGCTGCTTCAATCCCAGAAAATGGAGGCGATCGGCGGCCTGGCATCGGGCATTGCCCACGACTTCAACAACATCCTCTCCGCCATTGCCGGAAACATCTCCCTGGCGCTTATGAAAATCGAATCAGACCATCCCTTGTACAAGAGGCTAAAAGACATCGAATCCTACATTGAAAGCGGCACCGGTCTGACCCAGCAGCTTTTAA
>DYLE01000180.1 GCA_020722245.1 Desulfonema limicola | reverse complement strand
CAGAGCCGAAGAACTCTGACCTGGCCCATAGGACCAGGTTTTAAATTTGAAATAATTGGGTAAACTCAAACCCATGCGACATAATCCATGACCCTCCTGCCCTGCTCTTTTCCCCCAAAATCCTGGAAACCGTTTTTTGGAAAACAGCGCTGGAATCAACCATAGACTCGTGATATTTATTTAAAGAAAGCACAAAACGGGCGATAGGGCTGCGTTAAATTTAAAAATGGCTGTTCCTGTTCCATCCCATTCGCCGTAACGACAATACACAGGGGTGGGACACTGCTTACATCCGTTATTTTACAACCTGGAACCTGGAAACGCCCGGAACCGGTTAAGTTATGGCGGTAGAACCGACGAGCTTTGAGAGATGAAAGCGGAAGGTAAAAAGCAAAAGAGAAGGCCCGAGATGGTGCGGGAGGAGACCGCCGGATACGGCGGCGAGGTGGTCTTGTACCGTGCGCCCGATGGAACAGTCAGCCTGGACGTCAGAATCGAGAAAGAGACGGTTTGGCTCAGCCAGAAACAGATGGCCGAGCTGTTTGCGACCGAGCGCAGCGTTATCACCAAGCACCTGCGCAATATCTTTCAGTCCGGGGAGTTAGCGAGGAATTCAGTTAGTGCAAAATTTGCACATACTGCCTCTGACGGCAAAATCTACCAGGTGGATTTCTTCAATCTCGACGCGGTCATCTCCGTCGGTTACCGGGTCAACTCCAAGCGCGGCACGCAGTTCCGCATTTGGGCCACCCAGGTTCTCCGCGATCACATCCTGAAGGGCTACTCGGTCAATGAGCGCCGGCTGAAGGAATTGCGCCAATCCATCCGGTTGGTCGGTCAGGTGCTGGACCGCTACGACGTTTCCTCGGATCAGGCCAAGGCGCTCTTGCGGGTCGTTACCGACTACGAACAGGCCTTGGACATTCTGGACGACTACGATCACCAGCGCGTCCGGCCGCTCAAGCTGCCCCGAAAGGAGCCCGTCGGCATCGAATACAACGAGGCCTTACGTGTCATCGACCGAATGCGAGAGAGGTTCGGCGGTTCCGATCTGTTTGGCCGCGAAAAGGACGACAGCCTGCGCGGCTCCTTGAGCGCCGTCCTGCAAACCTTCTGGCAAGAATATGGCGCAACGCACCCGAAACATCTATTTTTAACTGATGCGGCAAGATGCATCTCTACCCTGCGGAATGCACCGGGCAACTAATAATATGATATACGTCCCCAAATTTTTTTTGGCGGATTACGCGATCCGATTAAATCCTGGCCGGATGGAACCAAACAGCAGGTTCATTTTGATTGCAAATTAAAATAGGACATGAAACCCTGAAAACCGGCAGCAGCATATCGGTCGAATCACGGATAAAAAATCCTATCGCGAAAGCAGATCGGAAAACAGCAGGAGGAGGAGATGATCATGGAGACGAAAACCTTTATCATACCCAATATCACCTGCGGCCATTGCGTGATGACCATCACCCGGGAGCTTCGCGGGATTAAAGGGGTCGAGCGGGTGGAAGGCGACCCCGAGGCAAAAACCATCACCGTAACCTGGCAGGCTCCGGCAACCCTTGCGAAAATCACCGGCGCGCTCAAGGAAATCAACTATCCCGCTGCATGAGTCTTTGCAGGGGAGGGTTTCGCCATGGCCGAGAAAAAAATCATGATGGGGATTACCGGCATGACCTGCGCCAACTGCGCGGCCGCCATCGAACGGGTGCTCAATAAAAAAACCCCGGGGGTTGTGAACGCGACGGTGAACTTCGCCGCCGAACAGGTGGCGGTCACCTATGATGCGGAAAAGATCTCGGCGGACGGCATTGTAGCCGCCGTTGGAAAGGCCGGTTATGGCGCCTTTCCCCTGGAGCAGTCCGAAGCAGCCGGAAAAAGCGAGCGGGATGTCCGAAGCGCAGAAATCCGTCTTCAGACGCGAAGGTTCGTCGTGGGGGCGGTCTTTACCCTTCCGCTGTTTTGGTTGAGCATGGCAGGGGATATGGGGTTTATCGGCTCATGGCGCCATGGGGCATGGCTACCCTGGCTGTTCTGGCTGCTGGCCACGCCGGTTCAGTTTTACACGGGCTGGGATTATTATGTCGGCGGCTTAAAAAGCCTTCGCAACCGCAGGGCCAACATGGATGTGCTGGTGGCCATGGGCTCGTCCACCGCCTACGGCTATTCCGTGGCGGTGATTCTTTTTCCCGGGCTGGGGCCTCATGTGTATTTTGAGACCGCGGCCGTGATCATCACCCTGGTCAAGCTGGGCAAGCTTTTAGAAACCCGGACCAAAGGGCGGACCGGCGGGGCCATTCGCAGGCTCATGGGCCTGCGGCCCAAGACCGCCGCCGTGATTGCGGGCGGCGTGGAAACATCCATCCCTATCGCGGATGTAGCCATCGGTCAGATTCTGGTTGTGCGGCCGGGAGAACGTGTTCCGGTGGACGGCGTGGTGACGGAGGGGCTTTCCTCGGTGGATGAATCCATGCTCACGGGTGAGTCGATGCCCGTGGAAAAGCGCCCGGGCGACAGGGTGGTGGGCGGCACCATCAACCAGGACGGGCTTCTGCGGTTTAAGGCCGAGGCCGTGGGTAAAGACACGGTGCTGGCCCGGATCATCCGCATCGTTTACGAGGCCCAGGGCGGAAAGGCGCCCATACAGGCCATGGCCGACCGTGTTGCGGCCGTGTTCGTGCCGGCGGTGATCGGGATCGCATTGATTTCCTTCGGCGTCTGGCTTGCGGTTTTTGGTGAATTCGCGCCCGCCATGATCCGGCTGGTGGCGGTGCTGGTGATCGCCTGCCCCTGCGCCCTGGGGTTGGCCACGCCCACGGCCATCATGGCCGGGACCGGCAGGGCCGCTGAAAGCGGTATTCTTTTCCGAAGGGGAGAGATCATTGAAGCGGCCTCCGGGCTCAACACCATCGTGCTGGACAAGACCGGCACGCTCACCGAAGGCAAACCCTTTGTTTCGGACCTGGTGGTGAACAGGCCCTATTGCGATACCAATGACGAACTGACCCGCCTGGCGGCCTCGGTGGAGAAGGGTTCGGAACATCCGCTCGGAAAAGCGGTTGTTTTGGAGGCCGAGAGCCGTTTGATCGCGCTGGCGCCGTTTGTCAATTTCCAGGCAACCCGAGGCATGGGGGTTTCAGCTCAGGTGGAGGGGCGGCTTGTGAGGGTCGGCAGGCCGGAATGGTTCACTGATGAGGGGCTGGGGTTGGACGGCCTGAGGGATCATGTGGCAAGGCTCAGGTCCCAGGGGAAAACCGTGACGGCGGTGTTTGCGGACCGCCAGCCCCTGGGGGTGATCGCCGTCGCTGACCGGTTGAAGCCCGAATCCGCCTCCGCTGTCAAACGGCTTCGAAACGCCGGCCTGGCCGTGGTGATGCTGACCGGAGACAACCCGGAGGCGGCGAAACAGATCGCCCGGGAAGCGGGCATCGATCAGGTAATGGCCGATGTAAAGCCCGACCAGAAGGCCCATGTCATAGAGTCGCTTCAGAAAAACGACGGCCGGGTGGGCATGGTGGGGGACGGCATCAACGACGCGCCCGCCCTGGCCCAGGCCGATGTGGGGATCGCCATCGGTACGGGCGCCGATGTGGCCATTGAGACGGCGGATATCGTTCTTTCCTCCGGCAGCCTGGAAGGCGTGCCCCGCGCCCTTGGCATCAGCAGAAAAACCCTGCGGACCATTCGCCAGAACCTTTTCTGGGCCTTCTGTTATAATATTATATTGATTCCCGTTGCTGCGGGCGTGCTCTATCCGTTTGAGGGGGTTCCGGCGTTTCTCCGGCAGCTCCATCCCATGCTGGCGGCGTTGGCCATGGCCGCTTCCAGCATCTCCGTTGTAATGAACAGCCTGAGGCTTTACAGATCAGAAATAAAGTTTTGACCTCGTCCAATACCCTCCTGGCTGTTTGACATTCATCCATTTGTTTGTTACGTGAGAAACATCATAGAAATACCTGTCCACCGGTTTTTCATCATTTACCTTACCAGAGGAGTTTTATCATGGCAGGATCGATTTTACTCACCGGCGCTTCTTCCGGAATCGGCAGAGCCCTGGCCTATGAAATGGCCAAAAAAGGATACGCTCTGGCCCTGACCTCCCGGAAAACAGATGTTTTAAATGAAATACGCGATGATATCGAAAAGCGGTATCACCCGCCGGCACTTGTTGTCCGGGGTCTGGACGTGACGGATTACGATGATGTGTTTGCGGCGGTGGATGAAATGGCCGAGGCGCTTGGCGGTCTGGATATCGTCTTCGCCAACGCCGGAATCGGGCTCGGGGAAAAGGTGGGTCGCGGGGATTTCGAGAAGGCCCGGCGCACCATCGAGGTGAACCTGATCGGCGCCATCGCCACCGTGGATGCGGCGGCGGCTTATTTTTTGAAGCAGGGGTCCGGACATATCGTGGGGACCAGCTCGGTGGCGGCCTTCCGGGGGATGCCCCGCAGCTCGGCCTACAGCGCATCCAAGGCCGGGCTTGCGATCTATCTGGAGGCGGTCCGGGCGGAGATGTACCGAAAGCATATTGATGTCACGGTGCTCTACCCCGGTTATATCGACACCCCATTAAACCGCATGCTCCCTTCCCGGCCGTTTCTGATTTCCGTTGAAAAAGGGGCGGCCATCATCGCCCGGCTGATCGAAAAAAAGGTCAAATCCGCGACGGTGCCGGTCTTCCCCTGGAACCTGGTGGGGCCTCTTTTAAAAATGCTGCCCACCGGCGTGATCTCCCGGATGTAACGTGGGGGCTTCCATCCCATCAAAGGAGGCCGGGAAAGGCGTGCGGATCTATGCGGTTGCCGATGTGCATGCGCATTCGGACCGGCTGGAGCGGATTGAGGCCACGATCCATAACCGGCGGCCGGATGTGCTGGTGATCGCCGGCGATATCATCA
>DYLE01000179.1 GCA_020722245.1 Desulfonema limicola | reverse complement strand
CCCTTTTAGGGGCAAGACAAGGCCTGGTCCTCTGGGCCAGGATTTTTACTTTTTCAGAATATGGAGGGCCATGGCGGCCGCATCCACTCCAAGGATTCCGCCGCCGTTGTGGGTCATGCCGACCTTCGGATGATCGACCTGCCGCTCCCCGGCCGTGCCCCTGAGCTGGTTTACGATTTCATGGATCTGTCCCAGGCCCGTGGCGCCTATGGGGTGCCCCTTGGCGGTGAGGCCGCCCGAAGGGTTTGAGGGAAGCCGGCCGTTGATTTCCAGAAACCCCTTGTCGATCCATTCGGCCGCGGACTCCCCGGGAACCAGCCCGAGTTCAATCAGGGAGATGATTTCAGACGGGGAGGTGGCGTCATGGACCTCGATCACGTCGATCTCCTTCGGTCCGATGCCGGCGGCCTCATAGGCCCTCGGCGCCAGCCGCCGGGTCAGGGTGTCTTTGAGGTCATCGCTGATCCGGCCGCTTCCCACCACCGACGCCGCGATCCAGACCGGGGTTTGAGTGATCCGGGCGGCCTTTTTTTTGGAGCAGATCACCACCGCGGCCGCGCCGTCGCAGACCGGCGAGCACATCATTCGGGTCAGGGGAAACGCCACCTCTCCGGATTGAAGCACCTCCTGGGCGGTGACCGGGTTTTGGTACATGGCATGGGGGTTTTTCGACCCGTTTTGATGGCTTTTTACGGCCAGCCGGACAAAATGATCCTGGGTCAGTCCGAACCGCTCCATGTAGGATTTCGTGTAATAGGCGTACATGTCCATAAAGATGCTTTTGCTTTTGCCGCTTTCCGAAGACAGGATCGAGTCCTGGCCGTCGTGCTTTTTCTGAAAATCCTCAAGCATGCTGACGGCCGCTTCAACGTCCACGGCCGTGCCCAGGGCCATGAAGGACTTGAGCTTGTTTGCATCATAGAGCTTTTCAAACCCCACCACCAGGGCGCAATCATACTGGCCCGCAGAGACCGCGGTCCAGGCCAGGTTCAAGGCCGAGGAAGAGCTGGCGCAGGCGTTTTCAATGTTATACATGGGGATGGTGTCGATCCCCATGGCGCTTAAACAGACCTGGGCCCGAATCTGCTCCTGGCCGGTCATGATGCCGGCAACGGCTGACCCCACATAGGCCGCTTCGATCCCACCGGCATCCATTCCGGCATCCGCCAGGGCCCGCTCCACGGCCTCGCGGACCAGGTCCTTTATTCCCTTTTCCGGATACCGGTGAAACCGGATCATTCCTGCGCCGACAACCGCCACCGCCCGCATGGGCCGCCTCCTTTCATGGAGAGTTAAAATTTTATTCCTGTTCAGCCGGCTCCGTGGTTTCCGGTGCTCCTTTTTTTAAAAGCCCGTTTAGAATCAGATCGGCAACCTGCTGCCAGACATGCGGGGCCAGGGGGCGGCCGTCAAAAATCTCCAGGTCATACAGGCTTTGCATGATGCCGATAAACACGGTTCCCGCGATTTGTGCATCGATGGGCTTAAACACCCCCTGCCGCACCCCTTTTTCAATATCCGACGAAACCGGCCGCCGAATGGAACGGTAGGTCTGCTCCCCCAGCAGCCGGATCTTGGGGTCGGCCTCCTCCATGGCCTCCTTGCTCAGCTCAAGGATGGCGCAGAACTCCTTGAGCACCGGCATCACAAGACCGGCCCGGGTTTCCAGGCGTTGCCTCGGGTCTGTAATGCTTCGAATCCGCTCCCACCCTGCAGCGAACAACTCATTGAAAATTCGGGGGATGCACTCCAGAAAAAGGGCCTTTTTGTCTGAAAAATAAAAATAGAAGCTCCCCTTTCCGATATGCAGCTCGTTTAAAATATCGTTGATCTTCGCCTGCTTATACCCTTTTTGCCGAAACAACCGGCAACCGGCTTCCAGAATTTTTTCGCGGGTGCTGAGGGCTCTGGATTCCTGAGGTTGCTTTAGCGGATCCAAGGATGAAGCAGCCCCTGCTTTGGTTAATAGCTTCTTCTGAAACCGGGTTTTTATGACCCTCAGGGGGACCCCCCGCTTTCTGGCGGATTTGATATAACGAAGCTCCTTTAAATGATTTTCATCGTAATAGGCCATGGTTTTTCCGGTTTTCACCGGCGGATGCAGCAGTCCGGCCTGAAGATAAAAATGGATGTTTCTGCGGGGAACCTTGCTGCGGCGCTCCAGTTCAGCGATACGAATCCATTGTTTTTTCGGCATGGCGTCCTCCATCGTCGTAAATGGCTGCTTTTGACAAGACCGTGTGCCGCAGGCGGCCGATTAATTATATAGTCACTGTATAGTATCGGTTGTCAACCGGTATTTCGGTGATATCATATATCATATCTTTATTATTTTATAAATTTTTATTTCTTTATCTTTATTCACAGGCCGTTCGGGGAATGTGATTTCCCGTTGACTTTAGGGTCAATTTATGCTCTATTCAGCAATAGAGCGCACGACCCGGCGCGCCATCAACCCTTTTCCATCTTAATCAACGGGATAACGCCATGCGGACAAACCCGATTCAGGATATGATCCTGTCGAAGAACACCTCGTTTCCCAGGCTTGAAGTGGATGACGACAAATGCACGGGCTGCGGCCGGTGCGTTCAGACCTGCCCGATTCAGCTGCTGATGCTCAACGCGGAAAAAAAAATGCCGCAGCAATGAGCGCTACGACGCCTACCGGTGCATCCTATGCCAGAACTGCATGGCCGTATGCCCGACCGGCGCCGTTTACATCAGCGGAAGCTACCGGGTTCACAGCGGGTTCTGGAAAAACGACCACCTGTTTGAAAACGGCCTCACCTTTCCGGATCCCGCAGGAAAAGGAGACAGTGAACCCGCTCCTGCAGAGATCACGGAGTTGACGGAAACGGAGAAAATCATCTACACCCGCCGAAGCATTCGGCTGTATCAAAAAAAACAGGTGCCAGCCGAGCTGATCCGCAGGATCATCGAAGCCGGAAGGTTTGCGCCTTCTGCCGGGAACAACCAGCCCTGGAAGTTTATTGTGATTCAAAACAAGGAGCTTATCGACGAGATCAACGCCCGGTGCAAGAAGGCCTTGAAGGTGCACACCCGTCTGACACTGCCCCAAGCCTGGTGGCACAAAAAGGTGCCCGGGGATAAGGATGCAAGGTTTTCATGGTGGCAGAAGGCGCTGCTTCCCCTGCTGGTCAAGTGGCGGCCCGGGGATACGGATCAGCGGGTGCGCGGCGGGGTGAATGCGGCGACCAGCGATCCGGATTACCATATCTTCTTTCACGCGCCCACCGTGATTCTGCAGCTGGCCGACCGCCGCGCCATCGGCGGGGTCGATTATGATTCGGGGATCTGCGCCCAGAACATGGTGCTGGCGGCCCATGCCCTGGGGCTGGGCACCTGCTATGTGGGGTTGATCGACGGCCTGAAGCTGCACGCGAAATTCCGCAAAGAGGTGCTCGGCGTGACCGATCCCTTTGAAATCGTCATGGCGCTCACTTTAGGCTACCCTCAAGGGGACATCAACACCCTGGTCCGCCGGGAAAGAGCCCGGATTGCCTGGTTTTCGTAGCCTATCCCTGACACAATCGTAAAAGTCTGCGAACAGTTTGGACTTCCAAGGAACTTATATTTTCCGGTTTGAAGAATGAACAAATGAACCACAGAGAGCACAAAGCACACAGAAAAAAACGCCAGCCTTTCACCTTCTACCTTCAGCCTTCAGACTTCAGCCTTCTCTCTTAAGTTACTTACTGTAAAAATACCGCAAAACGGGATAGATAGCTTTTAACGCCTTCGTCAGGCCTGATTTAACAGGTTCGCCTGCTCGACCAGAAGAGACTTGAACCGGTCCAGGGTAACCGGACACGGCATAATGGGAATCCCCATCCAGTCGGAATACTCCAGCAGCTCCTCGGCGTGATCGGCCATGTACTGATCCATGAACCCGATCCCGTCCAGCACCATGGCCCCGCCCGTGTGTTTCGGGAAATTCTCGTTGGCCAGGCCCTTGTCCCAGCCCTTATACACGTTATAACGGAACTTGATCCAGCCCGGGGTCATCCAGAGCACATCCTGGCCGCCGGCCAGGGCATCCCGCTCCGCCTGGCTGGCCAGCATGTCCATGCAGTGGGTCGCGTTTATCCTTTTCACCCCTTCCCCCAGCTCGGAAATAATCTTTGCCATGGTCCGGGTGGGCTCATCCGCGTTCACGTAGCAGAACTTGCCGCCGTAAACCACCAGGACCTTATTCACCTTTTGCTTTGCCTTTTGCACGCGATCCTTCAGCTGCTGCTCAAGGCTATGAATATCCTCGTGCAGCCCCGGGGTGGTGAAGAAAAGATGCTCGGTGTCGATGAAGCCTTCCTTTCGCAGGTGATTGAGCTCAAGGCTCAGTGTGCCGCATGAAACAATGGCAATCCCTTTAAATGATACCGTATCCATTTTTATCCCTCCTTTTCTAGAACATCAGCCACAACCCTTCTTACCCTCTTGATATCATTTTCATCCGGATGCCCTTCGGCGGGCGGGGCCTCGACGATCCAGGGGGGAGGCTGGGGTTTTGCCCGTATTTTTTCCATGACCTGGGGAGCAATCTCTCCCTGACAGCTGAACCTTCCAACCACCTTCGCGTTTTTTGCAAGATCCTCGGCGTATTTTATGGCGTTTTTAACATGTTCAGAGTCCGAAGCCGCGCCGTGGGTGGCGAACAAAAAAACCTTTGTCCCCGACAGCTTTTCAAGGTAGGCGGCCGCTTTTTCATCCGGTTTTCCGGCCTTGAGCCAGAACCCCACGGCCACAAAATCATATTTCGCCGCATCCGGCGCGGCGTCGACCGGATAAAGCTCTTTCTCCGCCGGTAGAGCGGCATACACCGCTTCGGCCAGTTTTTTCGTGTTCCCGGTTTGGCTTGAGTACACCACCCATGACCTCATGAAGAGCTCCTTTTTCTCTTTTTGTT
>DYLE01000178.1 GCA_020722245.1 Desulfonema limicola | reverse complement strand
GTGGGGCTGCCGCCGTTTCTCTACCTGCTGCTGGTTTTCGGATCCACCCTGTCTCAACGCAGAAAGGCCGATCCGCTTTCCGCCAGGGCGAAAAAAGCCGGTTCCCGGCTGGCCAAGGACTTAAAGGCGGCCGAGCAGGCCGATTCCCCTCAGAAGGCCGCCGAGCTGGTCCTGGAAGGTTTTAAATCCTACCTGGGGGATAAGCTTCGCATGCCGTCAGGCGCCCTGACCTTCAATGACGTGCGCGAACCGCTCTTAAAAAAAGGAACCGAAGGGGAAACCCTGGAGGCCTTGAAAAAACTGTTTGCAGACTGCGAGGCGGCCAGGTACGGTCACCATTTAAAAGAGCAGAAAACCGACCGGATCTTCATCAAAAATGCGACCGCCCTGGTCCAAAAACTGGAGAAAACCCTGTAAATGCTCACTGTCCAACAACACAATCCATGGGGTGCGCGATCCCTCGCGCTCCTGCTTTTATCTGGGGTGCTTGCGCTTTTTCTATTTTTCAGCGCATCCTTGAGTTTTGGTGGAGACCTGTCCGAAACCGAGGCTTTGAATCTTTTTCACCAGGCCAATGAGCTGTTTCATCGGGCCGATGAAACAGCCCCCCATGACCCGGAAATGGCCAAATCCCTGTACCGCCAGGCCGCCATGCGGTATGAAAAAATCGTTCACCAGGCCGGTATTCGAAACGGCCGGCTTTACTACAACATCGCCAACGCCTATTTCCGCATGGAGGACATCGGCCGGGCCATTTTAAACTACAGACGCGCCCAGCAGTATATTCCGGATGATGAGAATCTGCGCCAGAACCTCTCCTATGCCCTCACCAAACGGCTGGATAAAATCGACGAACAGCCCAGAATCCGGGTGTTCAAGACCCTGTTTTTCTGGCACTACGACCTTTCCACCGGAGATAGAATTTTATTGTTTGGCCTGTTTTTCGTATCCATCTGGGTCCTGGCCGTGATCTGTCGATGGGTCCGCAGGCCCAGCCTCCGCTGGATGATTGCGGTCATGGCAATGCTTGCGGCACTGACCGGCGGGTCCCTGGCGGCGGAATCCATCGCCCTTTACCGCGTGCAGCCCGGCGTTATCCTTGAGCCCTCGGTGATCGCCCGCAAGGGCGATGGCAAGGCCTATGCCCCCAGCTTTAAAACCCCCCTGCATGCCGGCACCGAATTCCACCTGCTGAAACAGAGGGAAGACTGGCTCCATATCGCGCTTTTCGACGGCCGCACCTGCTGGATCCCGGCGACCACCGCGGAGCTGGTCCGATGACCGCCACCCAAACCGTTTGACAACACCCGTTATCTTCTGCAAAATATAAACTCGTTGCGTCGACGGCAGGACA
Source organism: Desulfonema limicola (assembly GCA_020722245.1). GTDB lineage: Bacteria > Desulfobacterota > Desulfobacteria > Desulfobacterales > Desulfosalsimonadaceae > DYLE01. The sequence continues at coordinate 3,602 of DYLE01000178.1, read as the reverse complement.
TGAGGCGATGACCGATCCCATCACCCTCCAAGGAGGAAGCCATATCCTCTTCCCTGGAAAAAGGCGATTTTATAGAAACATCAAGGAATAAAGAAAACGGAAAATGAACCATTGCGCACCGCCTGAAAACGTGTTGGAAGAGCTGTTGCAGCTTTTAAAGCTTGAAAAGATCGAGGAAAACATCTTCCGCGGCAACAGCCAGGATTTGGGGTTTGGGAACATCTTCGGAGGCCAGGTGCTGGGTCAGGCGCTGTCCGCGGCCTCCCAGACGGTTCCTTCCGAGCGGAGCGCCCACAGCCTCCACGCCTATTTCCTGCGTCCGGGGGACCCGAAACTTCCCATCGTCTATGAGGTGGACTGCATTCGGGACGGGAAAAGCTTCACCACCCGCAGGGTGGTGGCGATCCAAAAAGGACAGGCCATATTCTCCCTGTCCGCCTCATTTCAGATCGATGAGCCCGGCTTTGAGCACCAGACCTCCCCGCCCCAGGTGCCTCAACCCGAGGGGCTGATCTCCGAACTAGAGATGGCCCGCCAGGTCAAGGACAAAATCCCGCCGGCGATCCGGGATCAGATTTTGTGCGCCAAGCCGATTGAAATCCGACCGGTCAACCCGGTAAACCCCTTTGCCCCGAAAAAAGAAAAGCCGGTGCGGTATGTCTGGTTTAAAACCATCAGCAAAATGCCCGATGACATGGCCGTGCACAAATACATGCTGGCCTACGCCTCCGATTTCGGGCTGGTGTCCACCTCTTTAAGGCCCCACGGCAAAACCTTCTGGGACCCGAAAATGCAGGTCGCCAGCCTGGACCATGCCATATGGTTTCATCGGGATTTCCGCATGGACGAGTGGCTGCTCTATGTCGTTCACAGCCCCAACGCCGCCAAGGCCCGAGGACTGAACCACGGCAGCATCTTTACTCAAGACGGAAGGCTGGTCGCCTCCACCTCCCAGGAGGGCTTGATCCGGTATCGTGGAGGCATGAACCCTGAAAAAACGGCAAAGGATTTGAAGACATAAACCCCATGCCGGTTTTTTAATTTTATAAACAACACAACAGGAGGGATATACTAATGGCCGAGGTTGTTGTTCTGGGCGGATGCGGCGCGGTGGGAAGCGTGGTGGTCAAAACCCTGGCCGGTCAGGACACCTTTTCGCGGATCATCATCGGCGATATCAATGATGCCCGGGCGCGGGAGATTGCCCTGCAAACCGATGCCAAAAAGGTATCGGCCGTTTACGTGGATGCCGAGGACCCGAGAAGCATTCGGGCCGCCGTATCCGGGCGCGATCTGGTGATAAACTGCATCGGCCCGTTCTACAAAACCGTCAAAACCATCCTTCAAACCGTCATCGAGGCCAAAATCAACTACGTGGACGTTTGCGACGACGTGGACGCCACCCTTGAGATACTCGGCCTGGACCAGGCCGCCCGAAACGCGAAGATCACGGCGCTCATCGGCATGGGCAGCTCACCCGGCGCCACCAACCTGCTGGCCAAATTCGCCGCCGACTCCCTGCTTGATGAGACAGAGGCCGTGGATATCTTTCACGCCCACGGCGGGGAGCCCGTCGAGGGGGAGGGCGTGATCGGCCACCGGTTCCACTGCATGCGGATCGATATCCCCATGTTCCTGGACGGGGAGCTCAGGCATGTCAAATTTTTTGAAAACGACGGCATCGCTTTAAGACAGACCTTTGACTTTCCCGCGATCGGAAACAACATTCCGGTTTACCCCTACCCCCATCCCGAGCAGGTCACCCTACCGAAATACATTCCCTTAAAACAGGTGACCAACCGCGGCACGGTGCTTCCCCATGAATACTACAGCCTGATCGCGGACATGTGCCGGCTGGGGCTGGACAGCCGGGAGCCCCTTGAGGTGAAAGGCCGGACCGTGATCCCCTATGAGTTTGCCATGGCCTACATCCTTCGGGAACGGCAACGGATTTTAAAAGAGACCGGCTTCGGACGGCAACGCGGCTGCTGCTCGGTGGTGGTGACCGGAAAAAAGGCCGGAAAATACCGCCAGTACCGGTTTCACATGGCGTCCCAAAGCCAGGCCCTGGGCGAGGGCACCGGGATTCCCGCGGCCATGGGAGGCATCCTGATGCAGGAGGGGAAAATCCTTAAAAAAGGAGTGCTGCCGCCCGAAGGCTGCGTCAACCCGGCAGATTTTATCGGCCTGATCTCCAAGGTCATGGGGTTTGACAAAAAAAAGGGCTCCAGCGAGGAGTTTGGCGGGGTGATCATTCAGGAGGTGGATGAAACCGGTAAAATAAAAAACATCGATATGTAAACGGCCATGCCTGACGGAACCTACATCCTGGCCATCGACCACGGCACCTCGGGAATCAAGGCGGCGGTGGTCTCGGCAACGGGCCAGGTGCTGGATTACGAATTTGAATCAACCCCCATCCATTTTCTTCCCGGCGGCGGAGCCGAGCAGGACCCAAAGGACTGGTGGAACGCCCTGATCGCGGCCGGGTCCCGGCTTGTTCAAAAAGGCCTGGTGCGTCCCGAATCCATTGCCGCCATGGCGGTTTCTTCCACCTTTTCCACCACCGTGGCGGTGGATAGCAGCGGCCGCCCCCTCATGAACGCGCTGACCTGGATGGATTCCAGGGGCGCTCCCCATGTGAAACGCATCATCGGCGGGTTTCCCAGCATCGAAGGCTACAACATCTTTAAAATCGCCAGGTTCATTCCCAAAACCGGCGGAGGCCCCACCTTATCGGGCAAGGACGACATCGCCCATGTCCTCTGGGTCAAGCATGAGCGTCCGGATCTGTATGAAAAAACCCATATGTTCCTGCCGAGCAAGGACTACCTGAACCTGAGGCTGACCGGCCGATTCGCCGCCTCCTATGATTCCATGCAGCTGTTCTGGGTGTCGGATATCCGAGATGTCCGTCGCATCCGCTACGACCCCAAGCTGATCGCCCTGCTTCAAATCGACCCGGCCAAGCTGCCGCCCATGAGGCCCTCCACCGATATCCTCGGGGATTTAAAAAACGAGGTCGCTCAACAGATCGGGCTTCCTCCAGGTGTGAAGGTGGTGGTCTGCTCCCCGGATCATCAGACCGCCTGCATCGGCTCCGGGGCGGTGAGGGATTTTGACGCCCACCTTTACGTCGGCACCTCCTCCTGGGTTCAGGCGGTGGTTCCGTTTAAAAAAACAGACCTGTTTCACTCCATCGCCTCGTTTCCCACCGCCATCCCCGGCAGATACCAGTCCGTAAACGAACAGGACATGGCCGCCGGCTGCCTGAGCTTCCTGTTTGATAACCTGATGTTTTATTCAAACGAGATGGGCGTTCGAAGGCCCGAAGACCCCCATGCCTTTCTTGATGAGATCGCCGGCCGGGTGCCTGCCGGAAGCCGCAACCTGATCTTTCTCCCCTGGCTCAACGGCGAGCGCACCCCTGTGGACGACACCGCGCTTCGGGGCGGGTTTTACAACATGTCCAAAACCACCACCGCAGACGACATGATCCGGTCGGTGATGGAGGGGGTGGCCTATAACATCCGGTGGAGCCTCGGCTATGTGGAGCGGTTTGTGAAAAAAAGGCTTTCCCCCATTTATATCATCGGCGGGGG
>DYLE01000177.1 GCA_020722245.1 Desulfonema limicola | reverse complement strand
TCCGCCGCGTGGGCCGTCACCCCTTCCCCGGTTCCGGAAAGCAGCTTTCCCGGACCCGCTCCCAGGACCGGCGCCAGGTAGTGCTCCACCAGGTTGTTTCCGCCCAGGGCCTCGGGAATCCCGATATACCCTCCGACCACGGACAGGACGGCAAGCGCCATCAGAGGCACGGTCATGGATGCGGGGGCCTCGTGGACATGCGCCCAAACCTTTTCAGAAGCCCGATTTTTATTGAAAAAGGTCATAAAGATCAGCCGGAACATGTAAAAGGCGGTGAGCGCGGCCGTCAGATAACCGACGCCCCACAGCACCGGGCTCCCCTGCGGGCTGGAAAAGGCCTGCCAGAGGATTTCATCCTTGCTGAAAAACCCGGAAAATCCTGGAAACCCGATAATGGCCAGGGTGGCGATCACCATGGTGTAGAAGGTGACCGGCATTTTTTTGCGCAGCCCGCCCATGTTTCTCATATCCTGCTCACCGCTCATGGCGTGAATCACACAGCCGGAGCAGAGAAAGAGCAGGGCCTTGAAAAAGGAATGGGTCAGCACGTGAAAGACGCCGGCGGCAAAAGCGCCCACCCCCAGGCCCAAAAACATGTAGCCGAGCTGGCTGACCGTGGAGTAGGCCAGGACCTTTTTGATGTCGTTCTGGGTCAGGGCGATGGTGGCGGCAAGCAACGCCGTCAGCGCCCCGACCACCGCCACCACATTCATGGCCAGGGGGGACATGGAATAAAGCAGGTTGCACCGCGCCACGAAATAGACGCCGGCGGTCACCATGGTCGCGGCGTGGATCAGGGCGCTGACCGGCGTGGGGCCGGCCATGGCGTCGGGCAGCCAGATGTAGAGCGGAATCTGAGCGGATTTGGCGGTACATCCCATAAAGAACAGAATGCAGATCACCGTCACCAATCCCGGGGAGAGCAGGGAGGCGTGGGTGAACACATCCGAAAAGGAAAGCGACCACATCCCGTGCCTGCCCAGATGGGTCAGCAGCAGAAGCAGCCCGATGGCGAAGAAGAAGTCGCCCACCCGGTTGGTGATAAAGGCTTTTTTACCGGCGACCGCGTTGGCCTGATCCGAAAACCAGAAGGCGATGAGCAGGTAGGAGCACACCCCCACCCCTTCCCATCCCAGAAACATCAGAAGGAAGTTGTCGGCCAGCACCAGGGTGATCATGGAAAACATAAACAGGTTGAGGAAGGCGAAATACCGGTAGTAGCGCCCCTCGTCGTGCCACATGTAGCCGATGGAATACACATGGATCAAAAACCCCACCCCGGTGACGAACATGCACATCAGCATGGAGAGCGGGTCGATCAGATAGCCGAAGGTCACATGAAAACTTCCCGAGGAAATCCAGGTAAACCATGTGAATTGGTACAGGCGTTTGTCCGACGGAAGCCCCAGCATCTCCAGAAAGAGGGCCAGGGTGATCAGAAAGGATGCCCCCACCGTGCCGCAGGCGACCCAGTGCACCAGGCTTTTGCTTTTTGCCTCGATCCTTCGTCCGAAGATGCCGTTGATCAGAACCCCCACGGCGGGAAGGGTGGGAATCAGCCATACGAAATCAAACATGGTTAAAACCTCGCTTTACCATTTGAGCAGGTTGTACTTGTCAATATTGATGGTGCCGGTTTTCCGGTACAGATGGACGAAGATCGCCAGCCCGACGGCCGCCTCCGCACCGGCCACCGCCATGACGCACATGACCATGAACAGGCCCTCGGCCGACTGGTTGGCGCTGGCGAAAACAATAAACACCAGGTTCACGGCCCCGAGCATGATCTCAACGCACAAAAACACCACAATGGCGTTTTTCCGCGTCAGCGCTCCGAAGGCGCCGACGGCGAACAGAACCGCAGCTAACGCAAGGTATATGCTCTGATGCTCCGTCATTGAAACGCTTCCTTATATAAAAAACGATTAATTTTTCTTTGCGATATACACCGCCCCCACCACCGCGGCGGTGAGAAGCACCGAAACCAGCTCAAACGGAATAAGTCCTTCGGAAAAGATATAGTCGGCGATCAGGTTGACCTCCCCGAATTGAGCCACGGCCTGGCTGGCCATCCGTCCCTTCAAGGCTATCGGTGAAAACCCGACCCCCATGATCACCAGACCCGTAAAGAAAAGAAGAACCAGGAGAATACGGCCGGTGACAAGGTTTTTCCTCGGATCCCCTTCGTCCTGTTCACGCCTCAGGTTCAGCATCATGATCGCATACAGGATGAACATCATGATCGCGCCCGCGTAGACGATCACCTGAAGGATGGCGATGAACTGGCTGTTTAGCATCAGAAACAGCACGGCCAGAACAAAGCAGTTTCCCACCATCCAGAGGGCGCTGTGGACCGTGTTTTTTGAAAAGATCACCAAAAACGCGGTGGCGATCGCCAACACCCCTAAAAACAGGATTGCCATGGTTTCCATACCGGTTATTTCCCTTTAAACTCGAACTGTTTTGGGTTTTTCAGTTTTTCAATATCGAAGATGAAATCACTCCGATGGTAATCGATATAGTCATACACCTGGGTCAGGCTGATGGCCCCCTTGGGGCAGGCCTCCTGGCAGAAACCGCAGTAGATGCACCTCAGTTCATCGATGACAAATTTTTTGGGATACCGCGTTCCCCCTTCGTCCTCGTAAGGGATGATGGTGATCGCCTGGGAGGGGCAGATCCGGGCGCACAGGCCGCAGGCCACGCATTTCAGTTTCCCGTTCTCATCCACGTTTAACCGGTGAAGCCCGCGCCAGCGTTTGCTCCTTTCGGTTTTTTCCTGGGGATACTGAAGGGTTACCGGCCTGGAAAAAAAGTTCTTGAGGGTGTAGGCAAGCCCCTTTAAAAGGGGGGCGACGTACCTCCCCTTCTCTACCCTTCTGCCGCTGACGTTGACGATATCGGATTTTTCCATTTTGGCTCCTGTTAGATGAAAAACAGCATGACGCCTCCAGTGGCGACCAGGTTGAGCACGGCCACGGGGAGAAGGAACTTCCATTCCAGCTTCATGACCTTGTCGTAACGAAGACGGGGAAAGGTGGCCCGCACCCAGATGCATGCGAAAACGATGAGAAAGGTTTTGATAAAGAACCAGACCACGCCCGGAAGCCACGGCCCATGCCATCCGCCCAGAAACAGGGTGGTGACCAGGGCGCCGAAAACGAACATGTGGGTGTATTCGGCCAGGAAAAACAGGGCAAATTTCATACTGCTGTACTCCACGTTGTAGCCGCAGCAGAGCTCGGATTCGGCCTCGGGCATGTCAAAGGGGGTTCGGTTCAGCTCCGCGGTGCCGCTGATCAGAAACACCAGAAAGGCCACGGGTTGCCGCAAGCAGTTCCAGATGGTTTCCTGATCGGTCACGATGTCCACCAGGCTGAAGGACCCGCTCATCATGACGACGCTGATGACGGCAAAGGCCATGGACAGCTCGTAGCTGATGATCATGGCGGATGCGCGCAGACCTCCCATATACCCGTACTTGTTTCCGGAGGACCATCCGCCGAGTATGGTTCCGTATGAACCCAGGGTGGCGAACCCGAGAATAAACAGGATGCCGATGCTCGGGTTGGCGATATATAAGGTGATCTCCTTGCCGAACATATGGATGGGTTCTCCGAAAGGGATGACCGCAAGCAGGATGATGGCGGCCGAGATGCTGATGACCGGCGCGATTACAAAAACCGCCTTGTCGGCGTTATCCGGCACCACATCCTCCTTGAAGAAGTTTTTGACCCCGTCAGCGATGGGCTGGAGCAGCCCGTGCCAGCCCACCCGCATGGGCCCGTACCGAAGCTGAATATGGCCCAGGACCTTTCTTTCCAGCCAGGTGGCGTAGGCGATCAAAAACAGGCAGATGGAAAAAATAATCGTCAGTTTGACAACCGGAATGATAAAAAAATCAATCATTCGAACTACTCCCTTAAGACGCTTTCTTGATTCTGACCGCGCTGACCTTAAACTCCGGTATCTTGGCCACCGGATCCAGGGCCGCAAGGGTCAGAAGGTTCGCGGGGGATTCGTGAAAATGAAACGGCACAAACACCATTCCGGGCCGGCAGCGCTCGGTGACCCATGTCTTGAGGGTGATGCTCCCCCTTCGCGAGGTGAGGGTGACCCGGTCCCCGTCCGCGATGCCGAGCCGTTCGGCGTCTCCCGGGTTGATCTCGGCCAGGTTCTCCGGGTAGACCCGGTTTAAACCCGTGCCCCGGCGGGTCATGGTGCCGGTATGGAAGTGGGCCTCCACCCGGCCGGTGGAAAGTAAAAACGGGTACTCGCTGTCCGGGTTTTCCGCCGGTTCATGATGCTTGATCACGAAAAACTGCCCCTTGCCCCGGGTGAACCGGCCCACGTGAAGCACCGGGGTCCCGGGATGGTTTACATCCGGGCAGGGCCATGCCAGCCGCTCTTTTTCAAGCCTTTCATAGGTGATGCCGCCGTAGCTCGGGGTGACCCTGTTGATCTCTTCCATGATCTCTTTTGCGGTTTTTGCGGGCATCCTGTACCCCATCCGCTCGGAAACCGCGTTTAGAATCCAGATGTCCTCCCTGGCGTTTCCAGGGGGCTCCACGGCCTTTCTCACCCGCAGCACCTGACGTTCGGTGTTGGTGAAGGTTCCTTCCTTTTCCGCAAAGCAGGCGGCCGGCAGCACCACGTCGGCAAGCCGGGCGGTTTCCGTAAGAAAGATATCCTGCACCACGAAAAACTCCAGGGATTTGATGCAGTGCTCGATATGCCCCTTGTCCGGGTCGCTTAAGGCCGGGTTCTCCCCCATGACATACATGGCCCGGATAACCCCTTTTTCAGCAGCGGGAAACATCTCGGTTAAGACCAGTCCCGGCTTTGCAAAAATGTTGTTGGCCTTCCAGGCCGAGGCGAATTTTTTAACGGCGTTCTCGTCGGTAACCACCTGGTATCCGGTGAACACATTGGGAAGCGCGCCCATGTCGCAGGCCCCCTGCACGTTGTTCTGGCCGCGAAGCGGGTTCACCCCGCCGCCCTCGACCCCCAGGTTTCCGCAAAGCATGGC
>DYLE01000176.1 GCA_020722245.1 Desulfonema limicola | reverse complement strand
TATAAACCGGACAGTTTATGTGTTACAAACCAGGACAATTTATTTGTTCTTAACAGGTTCTTTGAGACGGTTTTTACATTTGAAGAATATCCGCTTTTTTAGACCACAACCCCGCATCTGTCAATCCTTCGTAACCGGCCGACTCCCCTACTACTCCGATAGAAAAGTGGATTGACAATTTGATTTACTACTGTCCAAAATAAATCAAAAAGAACCTCCTTTTAAATATATAACAATTTGATTTTAATTAATATTATTTGTTAATATAAATTTAGGTGGTCTTCAATAGCGCAGGCTATTTGAAAATTTTAAAGACTGGAGAAACAGCTATTTTCAATTCAGGCGGCGTAAAAAACTACAAAATAAAACCCGTTAGAGGGGGCCATTCATGTAACAAAATGCCCGTTGAAACTTGACATACAAGCTGATATGAAATGTATGAGACCATCAAAAATACGTTCTTATCCGTTTAAATTTATGGAGGAACATTTTTGCATGCCAATAGCGCAGAACACCCAATTCGGCAAATATCAGATTCTTGACCTGCTTGCGATCGGCGGGATGGCCGAGGTGTACCGGGCCAGGGTTACCGGGGCCGAGGGCTTTGAGAAGATCGTCGTCATCAAGAGGATTCACGCACACCTTGCCGCTGAGAAAGACCTGATTTCCTCATTTATCGATGAGGCCAAGCTTGCCGCCCTGCTGCAGCATCAGAACATTGTAATGATCCATGATTTCGGCAACGTGGACGGCTCATATTACATTGCCATGGAATATCTGCACGGCAGGGATCTCAGCCGCATCATCGAGCGGGGCCGCGACATGAGCTTCCCGCTTCGCCTGGAGCATATTCTGCAGATTGTCTCGCGCATATGCGCGGGACTTGACTATGCCCACAACCTGAAAGACGCCAACGCCGTTCCGCTCAATATCATTCACCGCGATGTCAGCCCGCAGAATATCCTGGTAACCTACGAGGGGAACGTGAAGATTCTGGACTTCGGCATTGCCAAGGCCGTCGGCAAGTGCACCCAGACTCAGACGGGCGTTATCAAGGGCAAGGTGGCCTACATGTCTCCTGAGCAGGCCAGGGGGATGCCCGTCGATCACCGGTCGGATATTTTTGCCACGGGAATCCTGCTGTATGAGATGGTTACGGGGCAGCGGATGTATCTGGGTCAGGATACAATCCAGTTGCTGCAAAAGGTCAGTGTTGCTGATTTTGTGCCGGCGGAAAAAATCGTCGAAAATCTGCCGCCCCTGCTGTATGAGATCCTTCGCAAGGCATTGGCGCGCGACCCTGACCAGCGCTACCAGACCGATGCCGCGATGCTTGCGGATATCGAGGAGTGCGCCTATCAAAGCGGCCTCAGGCTCAGCACGAGGGGTCTCAGCCAGTATATGAAGCAGATTTTCGCAGACGAAATAGAGGCTGAGAAGGCAGCAGCAGGCGGAACTGGCTTCGGCCTTGATCAGCGAACCACGGGCTTTTCGGCCATGGAAGAGGCAACTCAGGTCCCTATGGAAAGCGCAGCGGTTCGCGATCCTGCCGCACCGCAGGAGGAAGAGCCGGCGCCTGCCGTAAAACCCCAAAGACGGGGCTGGGTTGCAGCTGCGGCCTGGGGCGCTTTAGTTTTAGCCGTTCTTGTCGCATGCCTCTATATTATATTCAAAAAGCCCGGGGTGGAGAGTCTGCAAACGCAGGCCGTCGAGCTGCTGGACAAAAAAAAATTCGCGCAGTCGGCAGCCCTGTTCGAGCAGATATTGGACCGCGACCCGGCCGCGCTTTCCCGTATTGCCGATCCCTATGGCCAGGCTTTGCAGGGGCAGGCGCAGGCGATTGCAAAACAGGACCCCACGCAGGCCAAAGCGCTGCTTTTAGAGGCGGTGAAGGTAAACCCGGCCAGCGCCAACCTGTTTTTTGACCTTGGTGCGCTGCTGGCTGAGCTTAAGGACTACAGCGGCGCCATCAGCGCATATGAAAAATCAGCGGCGATTGACCCTTCGTCTCCGGAAACTTTTTTTAACCTGGCCTATATCTATGCCATCGGCAGCAGCTATGACAAGGCGGAAGCCGCCTATAAACGGGTTGTAGAGCTTGCGCCGCCTTATATTGACGAGGCGCTTTTCAATCTGGCGGTCGTTCAGGACAGGCAGGGCAAAAAAGCCAAATGCCGCGAGAACCTCAAACGGGCGCTGAGGGCAAACCCCAAGAATGACGCTGCAAAAAAATATCTGGCAAAAATGAGATAGAATGGTTACAGACATGATTAAAGGAAGCTACTGGATTTTTTTAGCATGGATGATTGCGGGCGCGGCCTGTTTTAGTGCGGCCTGCACTCATAGAGAGACAAAAAAAGACAGCCCCACGGCGGCGAGCGATGCGGTCACGCAGCAGAAGCCGGTCGGGTTTGTGCATACCGTACGGTGGAACGGGGAAACACTGACGGTCATCGCAAAGTGGTACACCGGCTCGACGGAAAACTGGAAACGCATCGCGGCGGCAAATCCCTCCATTCAACCGAACTGTATACGCCTGGGCGATACCATCAGCATTCCTGAAGAGCTTGTGACCAACCGTAACCCCCTGACGGAAGATTTTGTGCGCCGGTTCAACAAAAAGAGCCGGCAGCCCGAGAGCAACAAGCAGCCGGCTGCAGACGACACTGAGGCCCTTGAGCTCTTCGGCCCCAAGCAAAAGACGTCCAAGTGAATGCACGCCTGCATGGCAGATTTTTTGCCCGGCGGATGCTGAATCGATCCATGCGGAAAAAACATCGCATGAGTCAATTGCTTCAGCAGCAGTTGTTGCCTTTAAAGATATAACCGGTGAGACCTCGATCTCAAAATCAAGGCAAAGGGGTTCGTGCATAAAGCGGATCCCTTAATGCGGATTTATTTCGGCATCAACCGAACCTATTCAACAACAATTCGCATGCAGGTTAAGCCAGTTGGGGTGTTCCCCCTTTTTTTCCTTACTTTACTCAAATCCTTCAACTTTAAAACAAGGAGACAAGCGATGAACCGACCCATCAAATGGATTTTTTTAATCGGTTTTTTTAACATGGGCATCTATGGCAACAGCCATTGAACCGCCGCCGGCCTTGACCCCGGAGGCGGTGGCCGTCACGCCTGAGTTGGAAACCTGTTATGATAATTTCTTTCCGGCCGAAATCTTCAAGGCAACAGATGGGGTGTATGTGGCCCGGGGGTATAACCGGGATAATCCCGTAATGATCGAAAGCCAGGGGGGATTGATCGTTGTCGATCCAGGGGAAAGCATACCTGCAGCGCAGTTTGTGAAAGCGGCATTTAATATACACCTGGATAATATTTTTGACAAAAAAAGGTTGATACGTTGGTAAAAAGTCAGCTTTGACTTTTTACTGTTTTATCAATTTATCCGACATAGGTAAAAACAAAAGCGCCGCTGTCTTGTTGAAAAAGACAGCGGCGCTTGAAATAAAAACCAGGCGGTTTTCGGCTAAACTCCGGCCAGGGCCTTGATTTCATCGGCCCGGTTGGTTTTTTCCCAGGTGAAGTCGGGATCATTTCTTCCGAAATGGCCGTAGGATGCTGTTTTTTTGTAGATGGGACGCAGCAGGTCGAGGTATTCAATGATGGCCGCAGGCCTCAAATCAAAAAGCTCCTTGATGATCTGTTTTGCCTTTTCTTCGGGGATCTTTCCGGTCCCCATGAAATCCACCATGATGGAGACCGGTTCGGCGACCCCGATGGCGTAGGCCACCTGAATCTCGCATCTTTTGGCCAGACCGGCGGCCACGATGTTTTTGGCGATGTGGCGTCCCATGTAGGAGGCGCTGCGGTCCACCTTGGTGGGGTCTTTTCCGGAGAAACAGCCGCCGCCGTGGCTTCCCTGTCCGCCGTAGGTGTCCACGATGATCTTGCGTCCGGTGAGGCCGCAGTCCGCCATGGGCCCGCCGAGTTCAAACTTGCCGGTGGGGTTGATGAAGAAGCGGGTATCGCCGTCCACCATCTCCCTGGGGAGGACCTTTTTAATCACCTCATCGATGATGGCCTCTCGGATTTCATCATAGCTCACGTCCGGTTTGTGCTGGGCTGAAACCACCACCGTATCCACCCGCTTGGGTGTTCCGTTTTCATACTGGATGGTGACCTGGGACTTGCCGTCCGGTCTTAAGAAATCAAGGGGGCCGTTTTTTCGCACGGTGGCCAGCCGTTGGGTTAGTTTGTGGGCATAGATGATGGGCATGGGCATCAGCTCAGGGGTTTCATCACAGGCGAAACCGAACATCAGCCCCTGATCGCCTGCGCCCTGCTCCTGGTAGAGCCCTTGCCCCGGGTTGACGCCCTGGGCGATATCCGGGGACTGATGGTCGATGCTGGTGATCACCGCACAGGTCTGCCAGTCAAACCCCATGCGGGAGGAGTTATACCCGATCTCACGGATGGTCTCCCGGACGATCTGGGGGATCTCCACGTAGCATTCTGTGGAGATCTCGCCGGCGATAAAGGCAAGCCCGGTGGTGACCAGGGTTTCGCAGGCCACGCGGCAGTTTTTGTCCTTGGCCATGATCGCATCCAGTACGGCGTCGGATATGGCGTCGGCCACCTTGTCCGGGTGTCCTTCGGTTACCGATTCAGAGGTGAAAAGCATGTTTTTTACCATAACTCGCTCCTTTGCTTGATAGAGGTTGAGTGGATACGCTATTTTTTTTCAAGGGTTGGGCGTTAATTTCAGGTTATCGATCAGCCGGACGTTCCCCACCCTGACGGCCAGGGCGATCAGGACCGGCCCGTGGATCACCGGTGTATCCTCCAGAGTATCGGGGTCGCACACTCGAATGTAATCGATTTGGTTTTCAGGGTATGCGTTGATTTTTAAAGCGATCCTTTCAATCAGGCGGCGGGCGTCGGTTTCTCCGTCGGCTGCCAGCAGCTTTGCCTCGGTTAAGGCGTTAAACAGGGAAAGGGCGGCGGGACGCTGCTTTGCGCTCAGCCTTGCGTTTCTGGAACTCATGGCCAGGCCGTCCGGCTCCCGGACCGTGGGGCAGCCG
>DYLE01000175.1 GCA_020722245.1 Desulfonema limicola | reverse complement strand
GAAGAATGCTTCGCATTCTTATTTCACGGGGCAGGCCCTGTGAAATCGCGCTGCGTCAGAATTGCCCTGTGAAATAATTTCAAATTTAAAAAGCTTGGCCGATGCATTATAGTTATATTTTATACAGTGAAAAGGATGGTCAACATGACGTGGGATACACAAAGAATTTGAAATCACGATTTGAGCAACACAAAAAGGGGTGTGTTTTTTAATGGAAAAATGTTTTTAAAGAATCGGCTCAAATCGTATTTCACAGGGTGAAAGTTTCAACAGAATCCCGACAATCGCAAAGCTTACCAATAACGAACTTCCACCATAACTGACCAGCGGCAGGGTGACCCCGGTCAAGGGCAGGAGGCCGATGTTTCCGCAGATAATAAGTATCGTCTGAATCCCCAGCAATCCGGTCAGGCCGCCGGCAAGCAGCATTTTGTAAACATTGTCTTGATTGCGGGCGATGTCAAACCCCCGCCAGAGAATGATCCCATAAAGGCCGATCACGATACAGCCGCCGATGAACCCGAACTCTTCACAAATCACAATAAAGTTAAAATCCGACTGCACCACCGGAATCGTATAACCCATGCCTTCACCCAGGCCTGTACCAAACCACCCCCCGGATGCAATGGCCCACATGGCCCGGGAAAGCGCCTCTGAGTGGTGAAACGGATCCAGCCACATGTCGAACCGGGTTTTGACGATCGACGGCCATTGAAGAAAATAGGCCAGGTAACCGGCGCCGATGATAAGCAAAACGCCGAATAGGGTGATGGCCTTTCCGCCGCCGCTTAAAAAATACATCAGCAGCATCAAAAGACTCAGCAGCAGCGCCGGCCCCAGGTCTTTTTGAAAGACGATGGGAAGGATTAAAAACAGGGCCGTCACCGCAAACGGCCCGATCACATGGGGATGGGAGAAGCGAAGCGGCCTATCGCCGTATTCCGTTTTCATGTAGGCCCGGCGGTCTGTAAAATAGCCGGCGGCAAACAGTACCGCCAGCAGTTTCACCACCTCCACCGTCTGAAAGGTCATGGGTCCGATGCAAATCCAGAGTTTACGGCCGTGGATCTCGGTGCCGAACATCCCCGTGAAGATAACCAGCAGCATTGCCAAAACCGCGTAGATATAAATCCTGCGCGCCAGAATTGCGACCAGGGATTCGGTCAGAAACCGGATCACCAGGACCATACCGATCAGCGATACCACCAGAAAGTTGTACTGGCGCCAGGCAAGCACCGCAAACGCCCCTTTGCCGGTTTGGGCTGAAAGGTCCGGGGACAGGCGCAGGAGAATGATAAACCCGATTTCCGCCAGCAGGAGGGCCGCGGCCAACAGGGTCATGTCCACAGCCGGTGCGACCCGCTGAATCAAATAGACAACCCCCGCGATGAGAAGCAGCAGGCAGATGACAGCCGCCCAGATGGCGAGCACGGGCCGGCTCTCAAGCCCTGGAATAAGAAGAAAGGCGCGCGGGGGCAGGATGGCTTTTTTGGACAAAAGCGCAAGCCCGGTTCCGGCAAGAAGCACCAGGGAGAGAAAGACCAGCCCGATGACGAGATGCTTTTTACCTGTATCCATGTTGCGCTCTGATCGCATTATCTAAGGGCTTGGCGCGTAATGGATCAGGATCAGGCTGATGTTGTCGGGGCCGCCCCGGGATAGCGCCAGGTCCAGCATCTGGTCCGCTGCCTGTTCGATGGCGGTTGGATGCGCTTCCTTGAGAATTTTTTCCAGTTCTTGAACATCGGCCACCTTGGACAGCCCGTCCGAGCAGATGAGCAGTACATCCCCGGCAGACAGCGCAAAATCAAGGGTATCCGGAGTGCATTTTTCTTCCACGCCCAGGACCCGGACCAGGATGTTGGCGTACGGGCTTTCAAGGGCCTGGTCCGGGGTTAACCGGCCGATATCCACGAGCTCCTGGACCAGGGTATGCTCTTGGGTTAATCGGGTCAGGGCGTCATTGGTGTAACGATAGAGTCCGCTGTCCCCGATATGACATACGACCGCCCGATGATGCATCATTCGAACGGCCGTGCAGGTGGTGCCGATGATGTTGCCCCCTGCGTTTTCTCTGGCAAAATCGAGGATCGCATGATGGGCGATGAGAAAGGCGTCGGTCAGGTGGCGTTTTTGTTCGGCCAGCACCTGATCCGTTATCTCGCCCGTCCACCGGTCCTGCTGCGCAAGGTGCTGCTGGATCCGGTCCACCGCCATCCGGCTGGCCCGGGCGCCGAACTGGTGCCCGCCCATGCCGTCTGCGACGATAAACAGGCCGAGGTCCTCATCGGCCAGGACCGTGTCCTGATTTTCATCTCTTAGCTTGCCGGGGTGTGTGCGGTATGCGACGTTCATTGAATAAAATGATCACATTCCTTTAAGTCTGTTGGGTGGTTGAGCCGCCCTGGGTCTGGCTGGCCGGCGGCCTTCCAAAAACAGCGCAATAACGCCGGCTGCCAGGATCAATACGTAAATATGGCTCAGGGATATGAGAAACGCCTTCCATAATGAAGGCGCCGGGATGGTTTGCACGTCGATCCACCAGAGGATCAGTGCCGCCGCACCCACAAGAATCCATTTATTTCTGCGATTGAGGGTCATCGGTTTTGCCATTGGGTTTTCTTGGGGGTTTTTGTTTTTTTTCAACCTCGTCCTGGCCGTCGGTGAGGTCCTCTCGCGCGGCCGGTGCGGCCTGGGGTTGGGCGCCATTCAGGGCCCTTTCAACCACGCCCTGAATCCATTCTTTTGTTTTTGATTTTTTGTCCAGGAGTTTTTCCAGGGCGTGTGTGGTCCTTGAGGCGACCTGCTTGGAGCGGATCGTTTTTCGAAGGCTTTCCGGTAAAGGGGGCGCGCTGGAAATCAAGGGGTCCTTAAAGGTTTGATCGAAATCCGCAAGCAGAAGATAGGCGTGCGAGCAGACCGGGCAGGTCTGTACATGCTGCGCCAATGCCGGATCCGAGAGGGTCCCTGCGGCGAGCATCTGGTCGGTGATGTGCTCAAGATGCGGGCAGTCCCGGGTGTACGCCGCCTGAAAATAGGGCGTCAATGCATGGATCGTCCGCCGAAGGCCCGCGATGGCCTGCTTGCAGGCGTCGCAGTGGTTGATGTGGTCGCGCACCTCGGGTGTGATTTCGTGATGCTCAATATATTGGATAAGATCGATGTCCTGGCAGTTGATCAACTCAGTCCTCCCGGTGGTAGTCTTTTAAGTCAGGGTCTTCGGCTAATTTCCTCAGGCAGCGGGTGATCTGGGCGGATACGGTCCCCGGCGGGCTGCCCAACGTCTCGGCCAGTTCATTAAAGGTTTCGATGATGCCCAGCTTGTATTTAAAATAAAAAGGCACCACCTGACGGCAGTATTCCGGCAGGTGAGCCAGCGCCCGGGTGACGATTTTGATAAACTCAGGGCTGATCGCATCATCCGGGTTTGCCGGGTCTATCGGGGACGGGTTGGTTCCAGAGGCTTTTTTGTGCGTAGGGTCCATTTCTGGGTTGAATTCTTTTACCGCGATTTTTTTCTTTTTGAAACTGTCTAATATTTTTCTTTTCGCAACGATTTTGACAAACGATAAAAATGCCTCGGGCTGCCGGACCTCGTGAATGCCTCTTTCAATCAAAAACAGCACAATCGATTGGGCCATGTCCTCCGGGCTCTCCCTCAACCCCCAGCGCGGCCATCTGGAAATGTGAAGCACATAGGCATATACATACCCCCAGGCTTCGTCATCCATGTGAAGACATCTTTTGTATAGGTCTTCGGCATCCATAACCGCTTCGGCGCCTTTGTCTGTATAGTATGACGATGAAAGAATAAAAAACTATACCAAAAGTTTAATAATTATTAAATAAGTTTAAAAGATTTTTCCCCTAGCCGGTATGGCCAAAAAAATCTGGCATTTGTTTAGGAATTTGAGTACATTTTTCCATTAAACCCAACCCCCATGAGGCCATCAAATTATGAAATGCCCGACATGCAACACGGAGAATCCCGACAGCGCAAAGGTTTGCAGTTTTTGTAACACCCCGCTTCAACCCTCGCGGGCCGGTCTGAGCGGCAAGACGAAGGTGGCGGCGGCCCCTGTTTTTTCAGAATTTACTCAAGGGGATATCATCGCCGGCCGGTACGTCGTAAAACGCCTGCTGGGCCGGGGCGGCATGGGCGCGGTGTATCTGGCTGCCGATGAAAAGCTTGAAAACCAGGAGGTGGCCCTCAAGGTGATCTCACCCTCCCTTGTGGACGCCCCCGAGATCCGGCAGCGGTTTGCCCGGGAGGTGCTGGCGGCCCAGTCCTTGACCCATCAGCGCATCATCAAGGTGTTTCATCTGGATGAATTCCAGGGGCTGCATTTTTTCACCATGGAATACCTGCCCGGCAGAAGCCTGCGGGAGATCATGGTGGAGCGGTTTGAGCAGGGCCGGGTCTTTTCCCTGGAGGAAGCCGCCGCTGTCATCCAGCCGATTCTGTCGGCCTTAACACACGCCCATTCCAAAAAGGTCATTCACCGGGATTTAAAGCCGGAAAACATCATCGTCAGCGGGGACTTTCCGGAAATCGACGTCAAGGTGGTGGACTTCGGCCTGGCCCGGATCATGAGCCCGTCGCGTCTGACCTCGTCGGCACTTGCCATGGGCACGGCCTACTACATGTCGCCCGAGCAGCTTTCTGGAAAGAGCGACATCGATGCCAGAAGCGACCTGTTCGCGGTGGGGGTGATCCTCTATGAGCTGCTCACCGGAGAGATCCTTACGGCATGTTTGATCTGCCGTCCGTTTTGATCAAGGATCTGCCTTCGGCAGTTGACGGGGTGGTGAAGCAGGCCTTGGCCAACCAGCCGGACCGGCGGTATGCGAGTGCCGGTGAATTTTCAGCGGCCTTAAACTGTCTTTCAGATATACCGGAAAAACAGCGGCAGGTGGAGGCCAAAACCCAGCCAAAGCCTGAAACTGCGAAAAGGCAAAAAGCAGAAGCCAAATCGCCGCCTGTTCAGAAACAAAAACCACCCCCAAAAAGACGGTCATCACCGGTGGGCTGGGTGCTGATGCTTGGGTTACTGCTTGTC
>DYLE01000174.1 GCA_020722245.1 Desulfonema limicola | reverse complement strand
CGCGTTGGGGACCGCCCCCTTTTCAAGCAGGGTTTTGACCATATCCGGGCTGTTGTTGGCCGTCGCGATCATCAATGCGTCCACCCCGCTGCTGTTGACCGCGGCGACATCCGCTCCGTGTTCAATCAGGAGGGAGGCGTTTTCGTAACGTTTGGTGGCGAGCGCCGCCATCAGGGGGGTGGAGCCGGAAAACACCTTGTCCCCCTCGTATTCAAATGTTTCGGTGGTCGCGGCGTTGACATCCGCTCCGTGTTCAATCAGCTTTACCACGAGCGCCGGCGTGCACCGCGACGCAGCGATGATCATCGGGCCTGATCCATGAATATCGTGCAGGTTCACATCCGCGCCGTGTTGGAGAAGCAGGTCCACGGTCTTTGAGTGGTTGCCGGCCAGGGCGGCCATCAGGGGGGTGCACCCCGGGAATACGTTTTCGCCTTCATAGACAAAGGTTGAGGCCACCCCTGCGTTGACATTGGCTCCGCGCCGGATCAGCTCCTCCAGGATCAGGGTGTCCCCGTTTCCAGCGGCCGCAAACAGGGGGGTCACGCCGTTTTCCGCCGCGGAGTCGGGGTGTACCCCCTGATCCAGGAGACGCTGGACCTCCTCCAGGTTCCCCTGTTTTGCCGCGATCAGAAGCGGCGGGGATTTCAGGGAGGCGCATCCCTGAAAACCGATCAGGATCGCGAAAAACGCCAAAGGCAAAAAAACGCTGTGTTTTTTAATTTTCATGGCTTCTTCCTTTTTGATTGAATGCCCGATCCTTTTTTTATATGGCTCATCATAGACACAAAAACTATAGCCTAAACTTTATAAAAAAACAAAATTTTTAGCAAAATCCTGCTCGACAGGGGATTTGCAATTTTTAAGGATATGCGATATAATCAATATATCATGCGGGGGGATGGCTTTGGGTTCATCCCTTGACCGGCGTCTGGGAGGGTCTTTCTTGGAACGGTTGCAGGACAATGAAAAGGATGCGCTGATTATTCATGCGGTGTTTGCGGCGTTCTGTGTCTTCATGCTGATCGTCCCGGTGCATCCCAAAATCGGCGTCCGTCTGCTGGCGCTGGTGATTCTCTACAACCTGATCATGCCCCTCTGGGGACTGATCCGCCGGGACCGCAGCCTGATCCAGCTGTGGCTTTTTGCCTTGATTCTAAGCCTGCTTCAGGTATTTCCCGACTGGTTTCTCTCCCATCAGCTCGGCGTGCTGGTGTTTCCGGATGACGGATGTTTTAAAATCGGTACGGTTTCGGGCTATATGGCCGGGCTGTGGGCGGTTCCCATCTTCATTATCGTTTTTATCGGCGAACGGGTGTATATCCGGCACTCCAAACCCGCCGCCTATGGGGCGGTGGCGCTGATTTCCCTGATCATCTTCGTCGGGTCCGAGCAGACCCTCTGGATGCTGCCGTCCTGGTATGCTCAGAATGTGTTGATGATCGGGCATGTCGCCGTCTATATCATTGTCCCGGAGATCCTCCTGGGTCTGGCCGCCTATTTCGCCTATCAACACGTCACCCGGCTGTCCCATTGGTACAAGTTCCCCGCTGCTTTTTCCGTGATGCTGTTTTATCTGGGAAGCGCCGTGTTTTTTTACTTCCTGATTGAAAAAATTACCATTTTATGAGGTTTTATGCGTTAAGCGATCGGAAAAACCCCTCGGCGGATTCATCGCCTTTTGTGAGGACCTTTCCCGCCGAGTAAAAAATTGATTTTCGATTTTTTACGAGATTGTCAAACAAAGGAGAAACAGGATGCCGAAACTGGGCATGGCCGGAGCGGCCGTGATGCTGATGCCGATGCAGGAGGTGATTTCCACCGCCGTTGAACTGGGGTACGAGGCCCTGGAGGTGTACGGGGAGTTTCCCCAGTGCCTGTGCGACCAGGTGACCGTCGATGAGCGCCGCCAGGCCAGGCGGATGATCGAGGACGCCGGCCTGACCGTGTCAATCCACGCCCCCTTCACCAGCCTGAATATCGCAACCTTAAACCCGGGCATTCGGGCGGAGTCCATCCGGCAAATTACGGCGGCCATTGATCTTTGCGCGGATATCGCCGGAGGATGGGTGACCCTGCACAACGGCGATTTTATTCTTCCTAAAAATTTCAGGGAAAAAATTTCCATGCTCTCCCAGATCCAGTGGGATTACAACATCGAATCCTTAAAAACCATCTCGGCCCGCGCCCAGGAGGCGGGGATCCTCCTGTGCCTGGAAAACCTCGGCTTTGAGCCCAATTCCATTGACCGCTCGGCGGACGATATGCTGGCCGTTCGGGAGGCGGTCGGATCCCCGGCGCTGTTTTTCTGCATTGACATCGGGCACGCCCGATTGAACGGGGAACTGGAAGGGGTCATTTCAAAGATGGGACCCTTGACCCGGCTGGTTCATTTGACCGATAACTTCGGAGAGGTGGATGACCACCTGACGATCGGCGCGGGCAACTTTGATTATTCCCCCTGCCTGGAATTCATCAAAAACTTCGACGGGCCTGTTATCCTGGAGGTGGTCAAGGTCGGCACGGATCCGGAACCCGCCAGGCAGAGCCTGGCTTATGTCAGGTCGGTATTGAATCTTTAGGCCTATGCAATCCCTGCAGAGAAAAAACAAAAGTTGCATTCTTGTCGTGTGTGCGGTTTTTTTAAGCCTAATGATAGCGGCCGCGGCCGATGCGGATATGGTGATCCTCAAGGACGGTCAGGTGATTCGGGATGTGACCATCACGGAGGAGGGCGACACCCTGTACTGTGAAAGCCCTGATCGGTCTTACTATATCAACAAAAACAGCGTGGAATCCGTTGTCCGAACAGGCAAAAAAAGCGTTCAAGCTCAGGCAAAGGAATTTATCCGATCCCTTCCCCGGCGGACCGAGCGGTTCGTTAAGGATTATTTCACCCTGGTCGCTGCTGTCATCTGCCTGCTGATCCTTCTGGCCGGGCTTCTGGTTTTCAAGGTTTTGTGGGTCAATATCAAGCCTATCGCCTTTTCCGGCGTCCGGCGACGGGAGCTTCGTGGTGCAATCAGGCAGATGGATTCTGATGAAAAATCCGTGCTTCGGGAGTTTGAGCTCCAGAGGGCCAACACCCTGGAACTGCCGGTGGAGGATCCGGTGGTTTCAGGGCTGATCCGCAAGAAGATACTGATGACCGTAAGCGACAAGGGAAGCTACTCTCCCTGCGGTCCTTTGCTTCCGGTGATCATCTCGCCGGCGGCCCAAAAATGGATCACCCCGAAAGCCATCGACATGCCCGAGGACCTCACGGATGAAAGCCAGAGGGATGCGCTGGCGAGGTCCCGTCCGCAGTTCATGTATAAAATGGCCGAATTTTACAGGGAGCTCGAAAAAAAGAGGCCCGGCGAGGTGTAATCCCTTTTGCCTGCATTTTCTTATCTTCCCCCCTTCGACCAGGAGCGCGGCTTTCCATAATCTCCTTGAATCCCCCGCACTGCTGTGGCAGGATTTACAAAATTTTTTGTCAGGGATGAAGGGAGGACCGGTTTGAAAACAACCTCCTGGACTTTATGGATGGTGGCTTTTGTCATTCTGGTGCTCGTCATGCCGGGCCCCGGGCATGCAACAGAGCCTCCCAAGAGGACCCTCAAAGCGGACATGACCGAGGTCTACGCCACCCTTCCGCCGAGTGTCACCTGCATCAGTGATATATTATCCCAGGGGATTTTCTACGGCCGGCTGCGGATCAACCACTTCCGATGGAACTGGCGGGACACGGTTGACGGAAAAACCCGGGACAACTGGTCCATCGGCGTCGGCGGAAGCGCCGTCTACAAGACCGCTTATTTTTATGGCCTGGGCATGACCGCCGGGCTGTATACCTCCCAGAACCCCTGGCACATGGATCGCGCGGAGTGCAAGTACAACAAGTCCGGAAAGGATGTTTTTTCGCGCCACGAGGTCGCCACCGGGGACGGCTACGGCATGACCGTGCTGGCCCAGTCCTATCTCGAGTTTAAATTCCTGAAATCAAACATTCAGGCGGGCCGCCAGGTTTTTGAAAGCCTGCTCACCGCATCCAACGATACCAAGATGATCCCCAACACCTTCAGCGGGTTTTCCCTTTACAGTAAGTACATTCCGGACACATCGCTCAAAACCGCCTGTTTCACCCGGCAGAAATTGCGGGATCACACCCGGTTTCACCACGTCCTGGCCTACGGTGACGATCCAAAGGATTCGTTTGCAGGCTGGGACGAGAACGATGATTCGGCCATGCACCGGGGGATCACCCGGTCAAGGCTTCATGCGGAAAATATCACGGACCGCCTGATTATCGCGGAGGCGACCAACCGGTCCATTCCCGGCCTGTCCGTGACGGCCAACTATACCACGGTTCCGGAGCTGTTCTGGACGGCCATAGGAGAGCTCAATTACAGCTTTAAATTTAAAAACGGCGTTGAGCTGATTCCCGGTTTCAGGTACCTGCAGCAGTTTGACCGAAAAGCCGGGAAGATCGGCGGGGCATCTATAAGAGGCGCCATCACGCCTTCAGACGACAGGGGATACCATGATCCGGACAGCATGGACGGAAACCTTTACGCCGCAAGGATCAATATGAAAAAAGGCGCCGGAAGCGTTGGGGTCGGCTATTCCCGGGTGGCGGATGAGGCCGATATTTTAGCGCCCTGGCGGGGTTTCCCCACCGGCGGGTACACCCGGCCCATGGCCCAGTTGAACTGGTATGCCGCCACCAAAACCCTGATGTTCCAGGTCGAGTATGATTTTGACAAGGCCGGATTCGTGCCGGGGTTAAGCGCCATGATCCGTTATGCGATTCAGGACTTTGATGATAAAAAGCCGGATGTTCCGGCGGATTTTAATGTGTTCACCCTGGACCTGATTGAAAACCTCTCTTTTCTGCCGGGCCTCTCGTTTAAGGGAAGGTTTGCTGTCGCCCGGGGCGACGACCATACCTACAGCCGAACCGGCCAAATAAAAGCCGATCCATCCTATAACGAGTATCGCCTCGAGATGAACCACCTGTTCTGATGGCAAAGTAAAAAGTCCAATATCTGCGTTGTGCTGCATCCCTCGGAATTTCACGTACGCCTCAGTACGCTGCATTCCTCGGGATTTGCGACGCCTTGATCTTGAACTTTTTACTT
>DYLE01000173.1 GCA_020722245.1 Desulfonema limicola | reverse complement strand
CGTGTGGAGGGCTTTCACCTCTTACTCCCTGCCGGCTTTTACCGGCGTTTTCTACAAGCGCCTCTTTAATTGATTCCGGAAGCATGGTCCGGCGGTCTTTTGCCCCTTTGCCGTCCGGATCAAAATTTCATTGCGCTCAAAATCAATGTCCTGTACCCGAAGCCGTAAACACCCCATCAGCCTCAACCCGCCTCCATACATGAGCATCACATCAGCCATTTATCGTCTTTCAAATTCTTCAAAACCGCCTTCACTTCCTGTCTTGTCATGACAACGGGCAGGCGTTTTGGCTTTCTGGAGCGAACAATATCCCCAAGGTCGCCGACTTCTTTTCCCAATACATGGCGGTACAGAAACAGCAATGAGCATAGCGCCTGGTTTTGAGTGGATGCGCTGACCTTTTCCTTGACCGCAAGGTGAGTCAGGAAGGCATTGCTTTCCGGCTCCGCCATTTCAGCGGGATGGCGTACATGATGAAAAAAGATATACCGCCTATCCACTGACGATAGGTTTGCTCAGTCCGGCGGCTGTAATAAGGGGAGCGCAGGGCCATACTGAGCTGATCCAGCAGCCTGGGTTTATTGGCCTTTATGGAGACACGATGCAGATCAGGGTTTTGCGGGTTTGTTTCCATTCTGGCTCCCTTATTTGCAAAAACCAAACCTGAAAAAATTTTTTTAGTATTGTCCCTTTATAAATGCAAAAATTTTTTCAATAGTATCCGATCCTTATTTAACAAAGGATTTCCGGACACCATACCGCCCCTCGTGCATCACGCAAGGCGAAAAAGGGGTTATGTAAAAGGGTTTAAAACCCTTAATCCGTTGATTTTAAAACCATCCTGAAGGTCTTCGGACAGTATGGTGTCGCACCTGGCGGATGCGGCCGCCTGGATAATCATCGCATCCCAGAAGGATATCTGAAACCGCTTGTGGATATGAACCGCGGTGACGACCATTTCATAATCCGGTTTTACAATTTCCATGATGGAGAGATAATTTAAATATTCAAGCGCCTGATCAGACGAAAGGGGGAGGGCTATCTTTTGAGTGGCGACAACATAAAATTCCTGAATCACCTGGACGCTGATTACCCCTGATCCATTCTGAATGTGATCCCGGATAAGCCGCCGGGATTTGGCGCTTTTGTGAGATCCTTCCGGAGATGAGTCAATGGCGTAAATCAGGGTGTTTGAATCAAAAAAAACATTACCGCTCATGCAATTCGTTCCTGCTCCATTTTTTTTCTCCGACGCGTGCCTTGCATTTCCGGTAAAAGGCATCCAGGCCGTTAAGCGCCGCTTCACGGCCCAGGTCGCTTTCAATAAATTCGGCGATCCTTTGCCGGACGATGGCGTTGATGGATGTTTTTCTTTTGCCGGCCAGCAGCCGGGCCTTTTGAAGCAGGTCGTCATCGATTTTTAATGTGATATTTGCCATGGCAGATTACCTTTTTTGCTTTTTGTATGAAAATTCGCACATAAACTGTGCTATGTCAAGACAAAATAAAAAAGGAGATCCGATTCAGTTCAGATCTCCTTTTTTGATAAACGCGATGCTGATTTTAAACTGCCTGCCGGCTACTTCCTTCCCGAATACTCGCTGTAGGCCATGGCCACGGTCCGATACACCAGATGAGCCAGCTTGGAAAACGGCAGGAACATGAACAGCACAAACACAAACATCAGGTGAATGAAGTAAAGCGCGTAGGTGAGAAACGCCGCATCGGCCAACCGGGTCAGTTCGGTGAGCATGCCTGTGACCCCAAGCCCCAGCACCAGCCAGATTAAAAACCAGTCTTTATAAGTGCTGACCTGATCATCCGTTTTCGCCATTCGGTTTTTGAGCATCAGGGACGCCCCGATGATCAGGGCGATGCCGCTGATATTGGCCAGCCATTTCACCGGGTTCATCTGGGAATAAGGCCCGTGGATGCCGAACCCGTAGAGCACGAGGAAAAAGATGGAGGTGACGATAAACAGCCCGACAAAGGAGAAAAACACCATCATATGGGGGGTTGTCCGGTCGCTGTTCTCACTGCACTGGGAAAACTGGGTGTGCTTTAAAATCTTGGGAATCACCCGAATCAGCGCCTGAATAAAGCCCTTGATCTCAATTTTCTGCTTGCTGGTTTTTCCTTCCTCTATGGCGTTTTTATGAATATCCGCGATAAACCGCTTCAGCCCCAGGGCGAAAACCGCAACAACCCAGATCGCCAGCGGAACAAAAACCATATCCACCAGCCAGGAGGAAAAGAACAGGTGATGGGCGATCTCGCCTTCCTCATTGCGCGGCGGGGTAAAATCCAACAGACCGGTGATCAGACCGAGCACCAGAAACACCACCACCGGAATCAGGGCCAGGATCGGTATCTTCTTGGGATCGTTCACCAGCCGGCCGATGGATTTCAGCCCGGCGTAATGCATGATGGCGTGCATGCGAATGGCCGCCAGCACATCCCCGGGTTTTGCGCCCCTCGGGCAGTAGGTGGAACAGTCCCCGCAGTTGTGACACAGCCAGATATCCCCGTTCCCCACCAGCTTGTCCTTCAATCCCCAGGAAGCAGCGATCATCTCCTTTCTGGGAAAGGGGTTGTTATCCGGCGAAATGGGGCAGACCACCGAACAGGTGGCGCATTGAAAGCATTTTTTCACCGACTCGCCGCCCAGTTCGGCAATCTCCTTTATGAACTCCACATCCGGTTCAACCAGGTATTTATCCGCCATAATCATACCTCCGTATCGGCATTGCATTGAGCATCTTTAAATTTTTTTATCAATACACGGTCAAACCCGCTTTTTTAAACCGGCGGGCGGCCGGATAAAACTCGATTAGAATCCCTTAAATGGGTTGGGTCCCATATCCTCGACACTCTTTACAAAGTCATTGATGAGGCCGGGTATCTTGTCATACTCGTCGATGGCCACTTCGTGCATGGCCACCCGCTCGTTTTCCAGGGCCAGGCTGGCCAGGGCCTCGCCGATTTTCTTCATACGGATATCCGCCAGCTCGCTTCCCTTGATGAAATGGCACTGGTAATTATCCCCGTGCTTGCATCCCAGAAGGAAGACGCCGTCCATCCCTTTGGCCAGGGCGTCCTTGATCCACACCACGTTGACCGAACCCAGGCATCTCACCGGAATCAGCCGCACATCCGCGGAGTAGGAAAGATGGTTTAGGCCCACGATATCCAAGGCCGGGTAGGCGTCGTTTTCACAGACCAGACCCAGAATCCGGATCGGCGGTTCCGTGTAATCCTCTTCGGAAGGCACCTGAATCGCTTTGATCATGGAGCCGATGCTGTCGATGTTGTAATCGGCAAACCCGATGATCCGCTCCGGGCAGGCCCCCATGCAGATGCCGCAGCGCCGGCATCTTGTGGGATTCGGCTTGGGGGTTCCCTTGGCGTCATCATCCAAGGCCCCGAACGGGCACTCCTGGGTGCATCGCTTGCACTGGGTGCATCTCTGGAAGAAGAAATCCGGGAAGGTCATGTCCCCGGCCCGGGGATGCACCGCGACCCCGCGGTTGGCGGATTCCAGGCACTGAATCGCCTTTAAAGCGGCGCCCGACGCGTCCTCCATGCATTCCTCGACGGTCATGCTTCGACGGATCGCTCCGGCGGCGTAAATCCCGGTCCGCTGGGTTTCATAGGGGAAGCAGATGAAGTTTGAGTCCGCATACCCGTCATAAAGATCGTTGTCGCGGAACCCGGGGCCCTGGCGGTAGGCCAGGTTGACCACCGGATTGTCCACGGTGACCGGCACCATGCCGGTGGCAAGGACCACCATATCAGCCTTGACCTGAATCTGCTTGCCTAAAAGGGTATCCGCAGCCTCCACGATCATGCCGGATCCGTTTTTGGATACCGCTGTGATCTCCCCCTTTGTCAGAAAGATACCCATATCCTGCTGAATGCTTTTGTAGAAATTCTCGGACAGCCCCGGGGTTCTCATGTGCTGATAAAATATAAAGGCCTTGCCGTCAGGATAGTCCTCGCGGACATATTTGGCCTGTTTGAGGGCCACAAGGCTGGTGACCGCGCCGGTGTAAGCAAAATCCGAGTCGTCCCCCTTGCCCGGGCTCTGGATGAACACCACGGACCTGGCCGGCTTGCCGTCGGACGGCCGCAGGATTTTTCCCTTGGCCGCGATTTCCTCGAACTGCTGGTTGGTCACCACATCCGGAAGGGTTCCGAATCCGAGATGGGCAAGCTCATCCTTTTCCGGGGCGTACGGCCGCCATCCGGCCGCAAGCACCACGGCCCCGAACTTTTCACCGTTGGGGTCAAAGGTCAGGATATCCACCTTGCCCGTGTTGTATTCCATAAACTTCGCGTGAAGTTTTTCCGGATCAAGCTCCTTGCCGCTTTCATCCACCTTCATCTCATCCGGAAGCGGGAACGGCACGTCAAACTCGATCTTTTCGCCGGGTTTTTTTAAGGTCACCGTGAAATTCCCCGGCTCTCCGGCGATCCGGGCGACCTCGGTTTCCGTTTTTACGGTGATGTTGGAATCGGCTTCGACCTGTTTGATCAGGTTCGCAGCGATAGGCTGAATCAGGTTCTCATAGGGAGGATTCACCGGCAGCTGCTTGCGCCATTTCGCCGCTTTTCCGCCCAACTGGGAGGTGAGCTCCACAATGGTGACCTGGTAACCCGCTTTTGACGCATCCAGGGCCGCGGCCATGCCGGTGACCCCGCCGCCGATGACCAGTATCTTTTTGGAAAAGTTTTCAAGCTTGTAAGGTTCGGGCAGGTTTACCTTTTTCACCCGCGCCATGCCCATGCGCAGGTAGTCCTCGGCCATCATCTGGACCCGGTCAAAGTTGTCCGAGTCCGCCTTTTCCTCTGCGGTGAGCGCCGGGAACTCAGAGCGGGGATGGGACCAGACCACCCCTTCCCTCAGGTTCACCCGGTCGACAATGCACCCATCAAAACGAAACACGTCATAATTCACACGACGGGAGCAGCCGGCCAGCACGATCGTGTTGATCCCCTTTTCCGCGATATCCTTTCGAATCAGGGCGACCCCTTCCTTGCCGCAGAGAAAGGGATGGGTCTGGCATGGAATTTTTTCCTCCTCCGCCACCCCGCTTAAGGCTTTGATATCCAGGGCATCCCCGATGCCGCATCCCGTGCAGATATATACACCATACTTTTTATCCATGGCTTACCTCCTCACCAGGGT
>DYLE01000172.1 GCA_020722245.1 Desulfonema limicola | reverse complement strand
AAAAACTTTATACGGGTGGCCGCGGTGGTGGACCCCGCGGATTACACCAGGGTTCTGGACGAGCTTGAAAAAAACAGCGGCATGACCCGTCTTGCCACCCGGTTTGATCTGGCCAAAAAGGCGTTTGCCCACACCGCCAGCTATGACCGGACGATTGCCGATTACTTGAATGCTGCCTTTTTTGACAGGGTGAAGACCAGCTACTCAAACATTGTTTAAACCCCATATTGCAGCTTCAGCGCATAACGGAGGAAATCATGTCCCAGGACTTAAAACAGATGTATAAAACCATCATGGACGACCACTTTCCTTCGAAAATGGAAATCCATTTTATTGAAGGCGACAGGCGGCAGACCCTGATCTATGAAAAAGTTGACTGGATCATTGACAACGTGCGAAAGGGGCTGCGCTACGGCGAAAACCCGGGCCAGGAGGCGGCCCTCTACCGTCTGGTCAACGGGAACCTGGTCCTGGGAGAGGTTGAGACCATTCAACCCGGTCAATACCTGGTTTCAGACATCGAGCTGCTTCAATCCGGAAAGCACCCGGGCAAAACCAACCTGACGGACGCGGACAACGCCTTAAACATCCTTCGCTACTTTTCCGAAACCCCGGCGGCCATCATCGTCAAGCACAACAACCCCTGCGGCGCGGCCATCTCCGATTCCCTGGAGCAGGCCTACCACAAGGCCTACATGGCGGACCGGGTTGCGGCCTTCGGCGGATGCATCGCGGTCAACCGGCCCTTAGACAAGGCCACAGCCGAAGCCATCGCGCAACAATACGCCGAGGTGATCGTGGCCCCTGATTTTGAAGAAGGGGCGTTTGCTATTTTAGCCGCCCGTAAAAACTTAAGGGTGATTCGAATCAAGGCGATTGAAAAGCTTCAGTCCTTTGTGGCGAAACGGGTGGTGGAGTTTAAAACCCTCATCGACGGGGGGATCATCGCCCAGTGGTCTTTTGTCCCTCAGGCCCGCAGCCACACGGATTTCCTTCCGGCATCCTGTGAATATCGGGGACAAACCTACAAAATCAAACGGCTTCCCACGGCGGCCGAATATGCGGACATCCGCTTCGGCTGGCTGCTGGAATCCGGCATCACCTCAAACTCCGTGATCTATGTGAAAAACGGGGTATCCGTGGGGATCGGCACCGGCGAGCAGGACCGGGTGGGGGTTGCGGAAATCGCCAGGGACAAGGCCTACCGAAAGCTTGCGGACCGATACTGCTTTGAGGCGCACGGCATCCCCTACCATGAGCTTTCAAATGAAGAAGAAAAAAAAGACATCGATGATCGGGTTCGCCGGGAGAAGGGCGGACTGATCGGCGCCACCATGGTCAGCGATGCGTTTTTCCCTTTCAGGGACGGAGTGGACGTGGGGCTTCGGGAAGGGGTCACCGCGGTGGTGCAACCCGGAGGCGCGCTGAACGACCATCAGGTCATCGAGGCCTGCAACGCGGCCGGGGCCACCATGGTGTTCACCGGGCAGCGGAGCTTCAAGCATTAACAGGGTGTTAAAAATGTTATGCGCGCAGCCAAAAGCTTTTCGTCACCGGTTTTTGGTCTTGAGGCTTTTCAATATATTGAGGTTCAAAAATTTTGAAAAAAGATGTTGGAAAGCTATTGAAAGCTGCGCTCAAAAGGAAAAATTTGGCCCTGCATCTTGTGGCAGGTATGATATACGTCTCCACATTTTCCTTGTTTATTTTTGAAGGGCTGCTATGCAAATGTAAAAATGTGAAGGACGTCCCCAATTCCAATATGTTATGCCGATGGCTGCGATTGGTTTGAATGAATCGCATTCTGTGCGAGATGAACGAGAAAGGAGGATCTTGACATTCTCTTTTTTTTGGCTGCCGCATCAATTTGCTTAAGGGTCATCTCTGGTACAGTAATATTGACCCTTACAGTGCGAGGTTTGGTATCCGGAATAGAAACTACCAGATAGGCGACGGCATCAGCGTAGTCCGCATCGGCCATGATATCTTCAAGTTTGGATGGAGCCGGTAGTTCATCGCCGTCTTCAATCATTCCTTTAACATGAAGGGCGAGCGCCTCTTGGGCTAAATCCTTGGCTTCGTCCACGGTTTGCCCAGCGGTGATACAGCCAGGAAAATCTGGAAAAGAAACGCCAAAATCAGTTTTGGCCTCTTTATGAACAATAGCTATATAATTTGTCATGATGTCGCCTCACTTGAATTTAATTCCCGACTGGCGCTCGATGCTCTTTAATGTGCCTATCGGTATATTCTTTTTAGGGTGTGGCACAGTGACACGCCCTTTTATTTGTGGATGCCGAAATTGGATATGAGAGCCAACTTTGTCGAATTCATACCAGCCGTTTTGTTTGAGGATTTGAATGATTTTCCGGCTGTCCATAGTGTGTATTTATACACATTGTAGAGGGGTTTGTCAATATAGATGATGGAAGTTTTGGATAACCTTGCCTTTCACTCGGATGTCAATTCCGCTGCGCTCCATGGCCACCGGTGAAGGCCACGTTCTTCACTTTTGAAAGATCCATTGACAGTGCAGCATGTCGATAACTACCCTTAAAGCCGGCGCACCTTGATCATGTTGGTGGTTCCGGACTGCCAGAGGGGATGGCCGGAGGTGATGACCACGAGATCGTCCTTCTGGACATGCCCTGTTGAAAGCGCGGCCTCCACGGCCTCATCAAACATCTCATCGATGACATCGGTGTGGGGCACCAGACTCGGCAGGCATCCCCAGTAAAGCGCCATACGCCGCACCGCAGCGGCATCCGGGGAAAGCGCGATGATTTTTGTTTTGGGACGGCAGCGGGAGACCTGCATGGCCGTAAACCCCGATTGGGTGGTGGCGATGACCGCGGCCGCGTTCAGATGATCCGCCAGGATGCAGGCGGCGTAGGCCACGGACTCGGAAACCCGGGTTTCCGAGGCAAAATCATAGAGCGCATACGGATAACTCTCCTCGGTTTTCTCGGCGATCCGCGCCATGTACGCCACGGCCTTTTCCGGATAGGCCCCGCTGGCGGTTTCCTCGGAAAGCATCAGGGCGTCCGCCCCGTCCAGCACGGCGTTGGCGACATCATTCGCCTCGGCCCGGGTGGGCCGCGGGGATTCCACCATGGAGCGCAGCATCTGGGTGGCGATGATCACCGGTTTTCCCGCCTGATTGGCCTTTTTTACCAGCATCTTCTGAATGATCGGGACGTTCTCAAGAGGAATCTCCACCCCCAGGTCCCCCCGGGCCACCATGATCCCGTCCGACACGGCCATGATTTCATCGATATTGTCTAAGGCCTCGTGCTTTTCGATCTTGGCGATGACCGGGGTGTTCTTTCCGGCCTTGCGGATGATCTCCTTGGCGGCCATGACATCCACCGCCCTTCTGACAAAAGACAGCGCCACATAATCCACGCCGTGATCAAGACCGAAGGCCAGGTCCGCCCTGTCCTTTTCCGTAAGGGAAGGCGCCTTGATCGTTCCCGAGGGCAGGTTGATCCCCTTATGGGAGGTCAGGGTTCCGCCGGTGACCACATCGCAGTAGATGTTGCTGATGGTTTTATGCCTGACCACCAGCTCCATCATGCCGTCGGCCAGAAGAATCACATCCCCCAGGCAAACCTCGGCGGGCAACCCTGAATAGGACACCGATACCTGGTTGGTGGAAAGATCAGTCTCGCCGGCGGTTAAAATCAGGGTGTCGCCCGGGGTCAGCCGGATGCCCGGCGGATCGATATGCCCGACCCGGATCTTGGGACCGCACAAATCCTGCAAAATCGCCACCGGCAGGTTCGCCCTCTGGGAAATCCTTCGAATCCTCTCGATCCGCTGGGCATGTTCCTCGTGTGTGCCGTGGGAAAAATTCAAACGGGCGACGTTCATCCCCGCCGCCATCATGGCCTCGATGACGGCCTCGGAATCACTCGACGGACCGATGGTGCATACGATTTTTGTTCGGGCCATGTTTTTTCCATTCTTTCCGTCAGGGCATAAAAACCTACCCCAGGGTAACCGCCAGCAAGTCGCGCCTGGCATCGACCCGGTCAATGATCACCCGCAGCATGTCTCCGGGCTGCAGGTTCCAGTTGCCGGATGCCGGAAGCCGGCATTCAATCAGATACTCGGTTAAAAGGATCACATGCCTGTCCCGGCGTTGTTCCAGCACCACCGCTTCAGTTTTGGTTCCGGTCATCTTTTCCAGGTACCTCAGCAGCCAGTACCGATGCCGGCGGTACTGAACCGTCATCGCGCGGGACAGGGGCTCTTCCATCACCTGAATGATATGCTCGATCTCCGCGCGGGTATAGGGGGTTTCCAGGCCGAGGCATCCCCTTATCTGGCGCTGGGTGACCAGGTCGAAATACTTACGGATGGGGGATGTCGCGGTGACATAGACGTTCAGCCCCAGTCCCGAATGGGAATTCGGAAGGGCATCGATAACCACACGGCTGAGCTGACGCCGCTGCATCCAGGTCTGGAACAGGCCCCCTTCCTCCCGGGGGCCGTAAAGCCTGGCTTTGGGCTCCGGTTGGGACCTGAAAACCGCTGGCATGGCGTGCTCGGACAGGAACCGGGCCATCAGCCAGTTGGCCATGATCATCATCTCCGAAACCAGCAGGCGGCTGGGCGCTTCCTTGTCAAATCGTTTCACGCTGATCTCTCCGGTCTCAAACACCCGGATCGTGACCTCCGGAAGGGATATCAGGATGCCCCCGGCCTCGAGCCGCCGCTTTCTGAAATGAGCCGCAAGCTCACACAGCGCCTGAATGGTCTCATCCGAATCCGCAAGGGTATCCACATGATTGTAAGTCAGCTGCTGCTTTACACGGATAATGGAAGGAACGATTCGGGACTCAAAAACCTCCGCATCCCGGCTGACCTTAAAAAAAATACTGATGGCCGGCCGGACCTCGCCGGCCTTGAGGCTGCAAAGTCCTTCGGAAATGATAGACGGCAGCATGGGGATTTTCATATCCGGCATGTAGATGGAGGTCCCGCGCTCGGCAATCCCGAAATCCATGTCATCTTCTTTTTGAATGCAGGCCGCTACGTCCGCGATATGCACCCCCACCTGATAACAGCCGTTTTCCGCCTGCATGCTGATGGCGTCGTCAAAATCAAGCGTTCCCTGGCCGTCAATGGTCATCAGGGGGAGGTCGGTCAGGTCTTTGCGCCCGCTGGTCCACGACCGAAAATCGAGCGCACGCTCCAGCCCCCGAGCTTTTTTTAAGGCGG
>DYLE01000171.1 GCA_020722245.1 Desulfonema limicola | reverse complement strand
GCTCCTCCTCCACAAAGTTCCAGCATGCACCGGATTTCGTCAAACTGGCCGAGGCTTACGGCGCCGTGGGCCTACGGGCGAAAACCCCTGAAGAGGTCGTCCCGGTGCTTTCCGAAGGGCTTTCCAGACCCGGGGCCGTGATCATGGATTTTGTGGTGGAACCTGAGGAGTGCGTGTACCCGATGGTGCCCGCGGGCGCGCCGATTTCAAAAATGCTGCTGGTTTAGCGTAAGGGTGATACTCATGACGGAAAAAAAACACATCCTCTCCATCCTGGTGGACAATGAACCGGGCGTCCTGTCACGGATCGCCGGGCTGTTTTCCGGAAGGGGATACAACATCGAAAGCCTCTGCGTGGCGGAAACCATGGATTCAAAAATTTCCCGGATCACCATGGTGACCCAGGGGGATTATCTCATCTTAGAACAGATCAAAAAGCAGTTGAACAAACTGATCAACACCATCAAGGTGTCTGATCTGACCGAGCTGGAGTACGTGGAGCGGGAAATGGCCCTGGTCAAGGTGAACGCCAAGCTGGAACACCGCGCGGAAATCTTAAGGATCACCGATATCTTCAGAGGACAGGTGGTGGATGTGGGGCAGGATCATTTCACCATCATGGCTACAGGAGGCTCGGAAAAGATGGCGGCCATCCTGAACCTGCTTAAGCCCTTCGGCATTCGGGAGATGGCGCGCACCGGAAGCATCGCCCTGTGCCGGGAACCCAAACGAAATCCCGATAAATAAATAAACATCATATCCCAAGCGAAAAGGAGAAGATCATGGCAAGAATCGATTTCGGCGGCACCATCGAAGAGGTCATCACGGCAGACGAGTTTTCCTTTGAAAAGGCAAAATCCATACTCAAAAATGAAAAAATCGCTGTTCTGGGCTACGGTGTGCAGGGCCCGGCCCAGGCCCTGAACCTGAAGGACAACGGTATCGAGGTCATCGTCGGGCAGATCGAGGGGGATGAGTACTGGAAAAAGGCGGTCCGGGACGGTTTTGTTCCGGGAAAGACCCTCTTCCCCATCGAGGCGGCGGCCAAGCAGGGAACGATCATTATGGAGCTCCTCTCCGACGCCGGCCAGGCAGCCACCTGGCCCATTGTGAAAAAATGCTTGAACAAGGGGGATGCGCTTTATTTTTCCCACGGGTTTTCCATTGTCTACAAGGATCAGACCGGCGTGATTCCGCCCCCGGATGTGGACGTGATCATGGTCGCCCCCAAAGGATCGGGAACCAGCGTTCGGGCCAACTTTCTGGCCGGAAACGGAATCAACTCCAGCTTTGCCATTGAACAGGACTTTACCGGAAAGGCCAGGGAGCGCACCCTGGCCATCGGCATCGCCATCGGGTCGGGGTATCTGTTTCCCACCACCTTCCAGAAAGAGGTGTACAGCGATCTTACCGGTGAACGGGGGGTGCTGATGGGCTGCCTTTCGGGCGTCATGGAGGCCCAGTATAAAATCCTGCGCAAAAACGGGCATTCCCCCAGTGAGGCGTTCAATGAAACCGTGGAGGAGCTGACCCAGAGCCTCATCCGTCTGGTGGATGAAAACGGCATGGACTGGATGTTCTCAAACTGCAGCACCACGGCCCAGCGGGGGGCACTGGACTGGTCGCCGAGGTTCAGGGACGCGGTCATGCCCGTGTTTGAAGAGCTTTATAGGAGGGTCGCCTCGGGGGAAGAAACCAAACGCGTCCTTTCGGCCAACAGCGCGCCGGATTACAAGATAAAACTCCAGGCCGAGCTGGACCAGATAAAAAATTCCGAAATGTGGAAAGCCGGCGCTGCGGTCCGCTCCTTAAGGCCCAGCCGTCGAAAGGGGTGATTTCCCTTTACGATACGGTGAAAAATTTCGCACGGGAGAAAAAGGCATAATGCAACCGATCTTGCTCTACGACACCACCCTGCGGGACGGCACCCAGGGGGAAAAGATCAACTTCAGCGCCCAGGATAAACTCCGAATCGTGAGAAAGCTGGATGACCTCGGCATTCACTATATCGAAGGCGGATGGCCGGGCGCCAACGACAAGGACAGGGAGTTTTTTGAATCCGCAAGGAGTCTAAAATTCAAAAACAGCAAGCTGACCGCCTTCGGCGCCACCCGCAGGCACGGCAGCACCGTTAAAAATGATAAAAGCCTGAACGGCATCGTTGCATGCGGGGCTCCTGCCGCGGCCATTTTCGGAAAGACCTGGGACCTCCATGTCCAAAAGATATTAAAGGTCACCCTCAAAGAGAACTTAGACATTATCCGTGAATCCGTCGAGTACCTGAAGTCCCATGGGCTTGAGGTCCTCTATGACGCCGAACATTTCTTCGACGGCTACAAGGAAAACAAGGAATACGCCCTTTCCACCCTCAGGGCGGCCCTGGCCGGGGGGGCGGATGTTCTGGTGTTATGCGACACCAACGGCGGAACCCTGACCCATGAGGTGGAATCGATGATCAAGGAGGTGCGTTCGGCCCTGGGAGGGTCCGTCCGTTTGGGTATTCACACCCATAACGACGCGAACCTGGCCGTCGCCAATGCCATCGCCGCGGTCCGCGCCGGTGCGGTCATTGTTCAGGGAACCATCAACGGCTACGGCGAAAGGTGCGGCAACGCCGATCTCTGCTCGATCATCCCGGTGCTGAAATTAAAAATGGGGATCCCCTGCATCTCGAATAAAAACCTGAAAAAACTCAGGGCGGTCTCCCTGTTCGTGAGTGAAACCGCCAACCTCACGCCCATTGACACCCGGCCTTTTGTCGGGAAAAGCGCTTTCGCCCACAAGGCCGGGGTGCATGTGAACGCGATTATGAAGGAACCCCGAGCCTATGAGCATATAGCGCCTGAGCTGGTGGGCAACCGGCGCCGGGTGCTGGTGTCTGAAATGGCGGGAAAAAGCAATATCGAGTACAAGGCCAAGGAGCTGGGCATCCTTTTAGACGAGAACGGCATCGACAGCAGCGGAATCGTTTCGGAAATCAAACGGATGGAAAAGGAGGGGTATCAGTTTGACGTCGCCGACGGCTCCTTCAAGATCATGGTGGAGAAGCTGGCCCATCAGTTTAAGCCTCTCTTTGAACTGGAATCTTTCAGGGTCACCATTGAAAAAAACAGGGATCATCCCTGCCGATCCCATGCCATAATCAAGCTTTCCATTAAAGGGGAGGTGGAAGAGATCACGGCAGCCGAAGGCGTGGGGCCGGTCAGCGCTTTAGACAACGCCCTGCGAAAGGCGCTCACCCATGTCTACGCCGATGTGCTGGATCCGGTGCATCTGGTCGACTTCAAGGTGCGTGTGCTGGACGGCCGTGAAGGAACCGCCGCCAGGGTCCGCGTACTGATTGAAACCAGGGATGCGGAGAGCATCTGGACCACCATGGGGGTATCAGAGGACATCATTGAAGCGAGCTGGCAGGCGTTGGCCGACAGCTTCCAGTATAAGCTGTCAAAAATTTCCCAAAAGAAAAAATAATTGTTAAACGTTGATGAAGACGCAACTCCATTTTAACGAATCCATTTCCTGGAAAAAAGGCATGAGAGAAAAGCTGTTTATCTTTGACACCACCTTGAGGGACGGTGAGCAATCCCCGGGCGCCAGCATGAACGCGGCTGAAAAAATCCGACTGGCCACCCAG
The DNA here is from genome assembly GCA_020722245.1 of Desulfonema limicola. GTDB lineage: Bacteria > Desulfobacterota > Desulfobacteria > Desulfobacterales > Desulfosalsimonadaceae > DYLE01. Next base: position 1,622 of record DYLE01000171.1, on the reverse strand, counting down.
CTTGAAAAGCTTGGGGTGGACATCATCGAGGCCGGGTTTCCGGCCGCCTCCGAGGGGGATTTCAAGGCGGTTGCTCAGGTCGCGGAAAAAATAAAAACCGCCGAGGTCGCAGCCCTGGCCCGCGCCACGATAAGCGACATCGACCGGGCATGGGAGGCGGTATCTGCCGCCGCAAAACCGAGGATCCACACCTTTCTCGCCACCTCGGACATTCACATGAAATACAAGCTGAACATGAACCGGGAGCAGGTCCTGGCGTCTGCCGTGGAGGCGGTGGCCTACGCAAAACGGTTTACGGATAACATCGAATTTTCAGCCGAAGACGGCTCCAGAAGCGATCCCGATTTTCTCTGCAGGGTATTTGAGGCGGTGATCGCGGCGGGGGCGAAAACCGTTAACCTGCCCGACACCGTGGGCTACGCCATACCGGAAGAATTCGGGGATCTGGTAAGATATGTGCTCCGCAATACCCCCAACATCGGAAAGGCCGTTCTGAGCGTGCATTGCCATAACGACCTGGGGCTGGCCACGGCCAACACCATTGCCGCGATCAAGGCCGGCGCCCGGCAGGCCGAGGTCACCATCAACGGGATCGGCGAAAGGGCCGGAAACACCGCTCTGGAGGAGGTGGTCATGGCCTTAAACACCCGGCCGACCTTTGTTCCGGTCACCACCGGCATCGACACCCGGCAGATCTATCCGGTCAGCCGGCTGGTGCGAATGATTACCGGCATTGTGGTGCAGCCGAACAAGGCCATCGTGGGGGCCAATGCCTTTGCCCATGAAGCGGGAATTCATCAGGACGGCATGCTGAAAAACCCCATGACCTATGAAATCATGCGCCCCGAAACCATCGGCCTGACGAGCAACCGTCTGATTATGGGAAAACATTCCGGAAAACACGCTTTAGACAGCAAATTAAAAAATATGGGGTACGACCTTTCTGCGGAGGAGTTAAAGGTCATTTTTGAAAAGTTCAAGGCCCTGGCCGACCGGAAAAAAACCGTGGAGGACGAGGATATCGAGGCGCTCGTCAACGAGGAAATCCTCAGAACATCCGATATCTTTGCCCTTGAATACCTGCATGTGAGCAGCGGGACCACCGTCTTTCCCACGGCCAGCGTAAAAATTTCCATCAACGGAAGGACGGTCAAGGGGTTCGGCAGCGGAAACGGCCCCATCGATGCGGTTTACAACGTCATCGCCCAGCTGACCGGAACAAAATCCGAGCTGCTGAGGTTCTCCATCAACGCCTTGACCGGCGGGACCGACGCCCAGGGGGAGGTCACCGTGCGACTCAGGGAGGACGGGCTGGTGGCATTAGGCAAAGGCTCGGACCCGGATATCATCACCGCCAGCGCCAACGCCTATATCAACGGATTAAACCGTCTGGAGTACCTGAAGCAGAACCCCACCACCACCACGGAAACCCTTTAAAGAAAAACAGGGGGCCGGTTTGAGCCCCCTGTTTTACAGCATGAATCCAGACCGCCGCACCTTTATTGAGCGGCCTCGAAGCCAGACTATTTAATCCGGAAATGCGCCCGCCGGGACTTGGCCCATGCGGCCTCATCATGAGCGGCGTCCGCAGGATGCTCCTGGCCGACAACGGATATCTCGAG
>DYLE01000170.1 GCA_020722245.1 Desulfonema limicola | reverse complement strand
TTTCATATTTATTCAGGCAGAGCCGAAGAACTCTGACCTGGCCCATAGGACCAGGATTTAAATTTGAAATAAATAAATTTTCTGTATCCTCTGTGATCCCTGTGATTCCATCCTTCATTCTTTGAATTTGAAAAACCTAAGTTCTTTAGAAAAAGTATATCACAGCAGGGCTTTGATGCGCAAGGGATGCGCCGGACTCGTGGGAAATCAGCCATGCCTTGAGGACGGCCCCCCCGCCGAAACCGCCGAGGGTATGATCGCTTCGTATCACGCGATGGCAGGGGATAAGGATCGGAAACGGGTTTCTGGCCAGCGCGTTTCCCACGGCACGGCATGCAGCCGGACGCCCCAGGGTCTGGGCAAGCTCCCCGTAGGTTTTTAAACCCCCATAGGGGATTTTGGCGGTTTCCTCAAGAACCGCCCTCTGAAACCGGGTCATTCTGTCCATTTGAAGAATCCGCCAGGGGGTCGTGATGCGCCGGCCCTTAAAATAACTGACGATCAGAGAAGACGCCTTTCGAATTCTTTCGGAGGGGCTGCGACGGGACGCACCAACGCCGTTAAGAGACAGCTTCTCCCCCGGCAATGCGATGTGAACCAATTGAAACGGTTCTTCCTGGTAAAGCAGGGTGACTACCCCGACAGGGGTCTCCACAGGAAAGGATGCAATCACGGCCTCACTCCAGAAACGAAGGAAACTCCAGGAGGTTTCCCGACGGATCGAACTCAAAAGGCTTCCAGGGGGTCAAAAGCGTCACTGCCGGATTGGCAAAAACCTCCTGTTCAAGGGGTTTTGAAACCTGAAGGGTTTCAATCGCCGCGGTGCTTTTGATCCTGACGATCCGCAGGTTATCATAAAAATCAATACCGCTGGTTCTTGCGCAGGCCGCCAGGCACTCTTGATCCGTCTCAAAGTGGATCGGGATCGCCGCCTTTTCCGGCGAAATCGCCGTAAGCGCGTTCATCACGGTTTTTTCCATATCCAGACGACGGACCAACCGGTGGGTCGTAAAATCGGCAAGCCCGATGCCGTTGCCGTTGCCGTCGGAGCCGGGGGAAAGATCCCTTACAAATATCCGCTTGACATGAGGGGCGGTAAAGGTATCCCCGGTGATATCCCTGTGCCTGCCGGTTATGTTGGAATCCATCCCGATTCCCGAAATGTCCTTTCCGATGTAATCCACAATGAGGATATCGAGACAATCAAACGGAATGCTTCCCATCATGGCAACCGCATCCTTTAACAGCTGCTTTTCCCGCTCAAGCAGCGCATCCGGAAGAACAGCCTCCACCCGGGCCGGCCTGCCGTAACCGTCCTCAAGCAGGGCCAGACCGAAAAGCAGGGGAACCCGTTTTAGTAAGAACCGGCAAGCCTCCTCAATGACGGCAAATGAACGGCCCACGGCAAAACGGTGAAACTCGGTCGCACCCTCTTTCTTTCCAAGCCCGATGGTGAGCATCTTGCACAGGCCGCTTTCAATGTCTGCATGAAACTTGGTGTGGGGCTTGATCCGGTTGATGACCACCAGATGATCCGCCTCAAGGGCGGGTTTGGATAAAAAAATCTTCAAACCCGAGGAAAGGGTGGCGACCGCCTGGGTTTCCATATCCGCGTTGATGGGAACACCCATGGCGGCTTCTGTGATACCGAAACGGGAAAGAACATCCTTCTGTCCGGAAGGGGTGGCGCCTCCATGGCTGCCCATGGCCGGCACGATAAACGGCATAAACCCCGCCTTTTCAAGAAAGCGCAGGGTTTCGTAAACCACCGTGTCGATCCCGCTGATGTTCCGGCTTCCCACGGCCACGGCCACGGTTTCTGTTTTTTTTGCAGCATGCAGATGAGAGACCCGGCATAGCGCCCGCCGGACCTCGTGGGAGACGTCGCTTACCCCGGAGCTGAAAAGCTTCTGCCGAACAAAAGCCATGTCCGGGAGTCGACGGCTTGGATTCATTGAAAATCACATGAGGTTAAAAAAATTACGTTTCTTCGATCGTGATCGCCCCGGCCTCGCAGACCTCGACACAGCTTTCACACCCCAGACACTCCTCCGCCCTTACCGGCACGGATTTTCCGTCCTGCATCTCATACACCTCCACCGGACAGACCTCCACGCATTCTTCGCAGCCTTTGCACTTATCCGGGTCTACAACAGGATTAAACGCCATTTCCCAAGCTCCTTTCCTTTTCAAGTAGATGACAGATTCCAGAATCAGCCCCAAGCTTTTTTGGTACATAAAATAACAGGAAATCCCCCTACTGTAATTTAAGGATCGAGTCAAGCCGTGTCTACCCGTTTTGTTTGTTTTGAGGACTGATTTATTTTTTTTGAATTTTCAAATAGGTATCAAACCTACCAGGGTGTTTCGGAATCGGGGATTGCAAGGAGGCTTTGTCTGCTTCATGCACCCGGCGACCAGGTCATCGGGTGAAACCCCGGGAAGCATCAAAAGCTCTGAAAAAACCAGTTTTGCTTCTTTACTTTCAATAAAGCCCGCCCACCCCCTATCGGGCTTCGGCCAATCGGTTTGAGCCAGTCTGATCAGAGCCGCTGTTATCCCTTCGGAAAAATCATCGCCCGCATTATGAAGCCCTCCTTCAAGGAGGCTCACTCCGTCTTTTGCCCCGGCATAGTCGATAAGCTGATTAAAACAGGGACGGCTGGTGGTGATCAGCACAGGGGACTTCTCGGCATCGGCCTGCATCAGCCTCAGCCATGCGTAAATTCGTGGGCCGGTCATATATTCGCCCGTATCATCGGCTGACAGAGGTTCAACATGTTGCCTTCGGGTTTCCGAATCCCCACCAAGCCGGGAAAAAAGGTTTAACTGATCGGCCCTGGCAGCAGCAAGCCGGGAATCGACCTCGTTTTTTTGAATATCGTACTCCTGGGCCAAAAGCAGAAACAGGCGGGCTGAAAAAAGGGGGTCTTCCGTCGGCTCAAATCCCGGCTGATCCTTTAAAATTTCCGAGCGGACCTGGGCGGTAAACTCATGGCTGTAGAAACCAGCGTCAGCGCGCTCCTTAAATACCCTCCCCTGTCCCTCATGAAGCCTTCCCCAGTCCCTTAAGCCTGCGGTCAGTTTTTTTAAACGCTTTGTATCAGCGCTCACCGGAACCCGTATGGCAATCCTTCCGGACTCTGAAAGCCGGCGCAACTCTTCGGGTAGATCATCGGCTACCGGCTGATAAACAATAACCCGGCCGAGAACTGAGTAAATCTTTTGAGCGATCGCCGGTGAAATATAGGTAAACGGAAAATAAACCGGCTGAATACAATGATTTTCAGAGCTTTTTGTCATGAAGCCGGATTCCCATTTGATGGAGCGTCTCCCGGATCTTGTCCGCCCGTTCAAAATCGCCGGTTCTTCTTGCCTCTTCCCTTTCCGCAATCAGAGCGGAAATATCCGGCGAAAGCTTGAAAGGATTGAAATCAAGCACCTGCATCACACTGTCGATGGTCTTAAACGCGCCCAGTATTTTTTGTGCATCCTCGGGACTCATCCGGTGCTCTTGAATCAGGAGGTTGACCTGCTTGACCGTCTGGTAGAGCATGGCCAGGGCCTGGGGAAAATCAAGATCATCGTCCATGGCGTTGATAAACCCCTGCTTGATGTCATAGACGATCTGATCGATTTCTGAATAGGGTTTGCCCTCTTTTACAGCCATCAGGGCATGCACGCAGGAATCCAGCCGCTTTAAGGAATTTGCAGCCTGGGACAGCCGATGCGCTGAAAAGGTGAGCGGCTTGCGGTAATGATGGGAGATCATCCAGAACCGGATTTCCCGAGCGCTCACCCCCTGGTCAAGCAGGGCCGCCAGGGTGGGAAGCTCGGTCCTTATCCCCTCGGTGTTTCCCTCGGGCGCCACCCCTTCGCTGTGAATCCAGAACCTGGCGGAGGATCTGCCGTTTATTGCCTTTGCGATGGCCAGGACATTCTCATGATGCGGAAATACCCGCTCCCGGCTGCTGGTATGGATGTCAAAGGACTCCCCCAGGTATTTCATGGAGATGGCGGCGCACTGGAGATGCCAGGACGGCCGCACATTCCCCCAGGGTGTTTTGATATAGGTACCCCTTTTCAGCTCCGACAGCTTGGCCCTTTTCATGAGGGTGAAATCCCGGGGGTTGTTTTTTTCGTACTCATCCAGATCCACGGTCGCGCCCAGCCGGATCTTGTTTAAATCAACGCCGGAAAGCTTTCCATAGTCGGGGAAAGCGGTGATGTTAAAATACAGGGAGCGAAGCTTTTCATAGGCGATCCCCTTATCCACCAGCCGCTGGGCCAGGGCGACCATATCATCCACATGCTCGCTGGTTTTCGGATATTTGTCGGCGGGTTGAATCCGAAGCGCCGCCAGATCCTGCATGAACAGATCAATATACCCTTTGGTAAATTTTAAGAGGCTTTCCCCCGAGGACTCCGACCCCTGGAGGGTTTTGTCGTCGAGGTCCGTGATGTTCATGATATGGCTGACCTCATACCCCCTGAATTGAAGGTACCGGCAAAGCAGATCCGAAAAAATAAACCGGCGGCATTCCCCGAGATGCATTCGCGCGTTTGCTGTGGGGCCGCAGGAATAGACGGAAACCATTCCGGGGCGCACCGGTTCAAAGGCCTCCTTGGAACGGCTGAGGGTGTTGAACAGCTTAATATCCACCTTTTTCTTCGGCGCAAAAAGCGGAGTGCTTAAATACCGTTCCCCGCTGTCCGGAAATATGACCACAATGGTCCCTTCTTTCATGGAGAGGGCTTCCCGGGCCGCGATCACCATGGCCGCTCCGCTGCTCATGCCCACAAGAAGCCCCTCCTCCCGGCCCAGGCGCCGGGTCATTTCAAAGGCCTCCTCGTCCTCGATATTGACCTTTTTATGCAAAAACCGTTTATCAAAAATCTCGGGCCGGTAAGCCTCCTTCAAATTTTTCAGGCCCTGAATCCGGTGGCCGAGATAGGGCTCCACCCCGATGATTTCAACCCTTGCATCGTATTCACGAAACCGCCGGGCAAGCCCCATGACCGTGCCCGTGGTTCCCATGGTGGCAACGATTTTGTTAACCCGGCCCTGGGTCTGGGAAATAATCTCCTCGGCTGTTTGGGTGTAATGGGCTCTCCAGTTGGCCTCATTGTTGAACTGGTCGGTCATGAAATAGCGGTCCGGATCTTCGCGCACTCGGTTATACACCTCCTCGATGGCGCCGTCCGTTCCCAGGTGGCCCGGGGTCAAAAGAATCTCCGCTCCCCGTGCAATCAGAATCTTTC
>DYLE01000169.1 GCA_020722245.1 Desulfonema limicola | reverse complement strand
CAGCGCATACAGGAAAAAAAACACAGCCAGCAGAACCTGTGGTATCGGAGAATGGAAAGAATACAGAGAATTCTTTCCCCATGAATCCCGGTGCTTTGGAATCATGGAAAGATCGTCAATGTCCCGTCCGTTCCTCGGAGCGCTGGCGGAAAAGGCAAGGAGAACTGAAACAAAAATCTTCTTTGCCCGATATCCGGCATCAGATCGCTTTATACCTGATGAAGATGCTGATTTAATCATAATCTATTATTTGTCGGAGTAGAGTTAAGTCAGTCGCTGAAATTAATCGGCGTTCCATGAATCGGCTAATGCGATCTATCCCTTTGTCCTGATTGTTTCGGAAAAAGCTTGAGGGGATCAAATTGGGAGTGCGTCGAATTTGAGCAAACATAAAAAGACAAAAAAAGTCCCTCAGAGCGCCAAAAATTTAGAAATCGCCGAGGTTAAAGCAAAGCAGAAAATCGCGGACGATGAGGCTGCTTTAAAGGGGACAAAAGCAATCGCTTCGAAAAAGGCCGCAAAAGCAGGGGCTGCGCTCGCCGCCGGCTTGATTAAACAGGAACCGGAGGGGGAGCTTGCGGTTTCGGGTCTGATGGTGAGCCGAAAGGTGGTCCTTGCTTTTTTCTTCCTGGCACTGGCCGTGGTGCTGTATCTTTTTGTTCAGATCCTGAGGCCGTTTCTTGAAATTCTTATCATTTCGGCGGCCGCGGCGAATTTGAGCTACCCCGTGTATAGACAGATCACGCAATGGATCGGGCAAAGGCCCAATCTCGGCGCGGCGATCACTCTGCTTCTGATTGCCGTTATCATCGTGATTCCAGTCATCGTCTATTCCTCCCTTCTTTCCCGGGAGGCGGTTAACCTGACTCAGGGTTTGAACGCCGCCGTCATTCAAAAGCACATGAACGCCGCCGCAGATCGGTTTCTGCCGGAGCAGTTTGACCTGAATGTTTTCATTGAGAACCGATTTGGTCCCGACGGGATTCTGGGGAGCAACTATTTCAAGGATGCCGTAACCCGCATCGCCGGAGCGGCAAACCGGCTTGTGCAGGGTTTTATCTCCGGGATCGCCACGGCGCTGATCGGTTTTCTGCTGTTTTTTCTGTTCCTGTTCTTTTTTCTTCGCGACGGAAAAAAGCTCGGGGAGGAGTTGATTCTGTTGAGCCCGCTCACGGACGCCGAGGACCGGGATATTTTCATTCAGCTCTCGAAAACGATCCGCGGGACCCTTATGGGGGGCGTGCTGGTGCCCATTGTTCAAGGAATCCTGGCGATGATCGGGTTTGCCGTGTTCGGACTTCCCTCCCCTGTGCTGTGGGGGTCCATGGTGATTATCGGCGCAGTGGTCCCCCTGGTGGGCAGCGCGATCATCTGGATCCCCGCGACGATTTATCTCGCCTTAACCGCAGAAGCCTGGCAGTGGATCGGCCTGCTCGTATACTGCGGGATTTTTGTCAGCGCCTCGGATAACGTCCTCAAGCCGATTATCCTTAAAGAAACCGCCAATTTTCACCCGCTGTTTGCCTTTATCAGCGTGCTGGGCGGCCTGGCGGCTTTCGGGATTTTCGGGTTCATTTTAGGCCCCATTGTGGCCAGCCTGCTTTTATCCCTGATTCGGATTTATAAGTACGAGGTCTTAAAACAGCCGGAGGAAGCAGATTAGAGTTCTCCATTGAAAAAGGGGTGATGGGCAGGGTGATCAGCAGTTTTATTCAGATCCTCGGCGGCAAACCGGAAAGCATCAGGGAATCCGGCGGCATGGAACAGATGTTCCGGGATCAAAGCCTTGCCCATATTAAAGTCAATGAAAAGATATATGTCGAAAAAAATTCGGACCAGCAAATCGTCGCCGGTATGGAGATCAAAGACGAGGAGATCGCCTCTTATCTCTTAAACGCCATTTCTGAAATGACGGACGAGGGACTCTTGACGGTCCTGACCCAGGACCTGGAAAAGTCCTTCGGTGAAGGGTTTATAAAGCTTTGTATTAACCCTACAACGTGACTTATCTAGATAACTAACTGGATTTATTTGATTTATCGAATTTTTGAGGTTTTCAATTTTTTCTTTGATTTTCAGTTACTTAGCCTACAAATAACGTTGTAGGGTTAAGTCCTTGGATGAACGCCGGTTTACCCATCTGGTGGGACGGATTGAAAACATGGTGAAAAAGGCGGCTGCAGAAGGCGGCCCCCGGATTGTCTCAAACCGGCAGGTGAAAAACCTGGCGAAAAACCTCAAAAAGGTCCAGGCGATTTTAGAAACCGCCTTCGGTCGTCAGGCAAACACGGCCGAACGCCTTCCCCCTGAAGGAATTCATCGCGCCGAAGCATTAAAATCCGCATTAAGCGGAATCCTGCGCAGCAGATCCCTGATCTCCCATGAACAGGTGATGCTTGACCGGATCTCTGAGACCGTTTCTTCCCTTTTATCCAACGGAAAATAGAGCGCCATTCTATCCGTGCTCGATCAGATGGGACACATGCTCCATAACCGGGAACCGGAGGTGCAGCGGGCCGCAGCCAGGCTCATGTCCGATATCGATGAAAAGCTCAAGGCCGCCGACCGCCTGGAGGAAAGGATCGAGCTGTCCAAGCGGCTGGCCGAATGGATCCAGGTTGAGACGGATCCCACTCCGGAGTATGAAGAAATAACCGAACGGCCTGGGACCCTGTCTAAAACCCCGATTGAAAACGAACGGCCCGGCGATGCCGCGCATATTCTAACCGTCTATCACCGGATTTATTCGGGCGGCCTGAAAAAAAAAGAGGAGCTGCAGGTTTTGGCGGCGAAACTGTTGCAAAACCTGGCGACAGAGGATATATTAAATTTACTTTTAAAATTAAAACGAACTTCCTCGGACGGGACAAGGCGGGCGGTGGAGGATGATGGATCCGTCCTGGCGATTCTGGGCGGCCGGGTGATCGAACGGCTCCGGGATCTACTCCACAAGCCATGACCGGTCGGAAAGGGATCGCCTTATTCAGGGGATCACTAAGATCGGAGAGCCGGCCGCGGCCTTTGTGGCTGAACGGATCGGCCGTCAGGGTCCGTGGTTTTATCTGCGAAATTTAACGCTGATGCTCGGACGAATCGGGAATGAATCGCACCTGCCGGTGCCGGAACCGCTGCTTTCCCACAATGAGCCCAGGGTTCAAGGGGAGGCGGTGTTCGCCATTCAAAATATCGGGAGGGGCTCTGCCGCAGGGATTCTCTGGAGGCATCTGCCTTTGGTGGACGATGATAACAAGGGGTTTATTATTTCCGCCATAGGTAAATCGCGGTATGCACAGGCCCTGCCTGAAATGATTGAAATGCTGGAATCCAGGGCTTTGGGCAAAACCAAAAAGGCTAAAAATGAAATCATGGTAAATCTCTGCGAAGCGATGGAACTCATCGGCGCGCCGGAGGCCGTCCCGGTGCTTGAAAAAATTGCGCAGTCAAAGGGGTTTTTGCCCATCAAGGGCTATGATTCGCCGGTCAAGGCGTTGGCGAGAATACGAGGAGGTTCCTGATCCTTGAGGCCGACAACAACAGGAGATGATTATGGGAAACGATGACCGATCCAAACGGGAGGCGCTGGTGGATCAGTACATCCGGCAAAAAAATACAGATGGCGCGTGCCGGCTTTTGTTTGATCTGATCGTTGAATATGCCAGGGAAAAGGATTTTAAAAAAGCGGAAGCCCTGCATGAAAAGCTCTACGAGGTCAATCCCATGGCCTTAACCGAAATTGTCCGCTCCGGCGAGATCATCGAGGAGGAAAAAAGCCAGGGTCTGGATCGCGAGCATATGGACATCTGGTCTGAGTTATACGACGGCCTGAGCACCTCAGAGGCAAATGCCCTTTACTATTCCATGAAAACAAAGGTCTTTGAAGCCGGAGAGCCCATCCTGGAACAGGGGAGGGTCAACAACCGGCTGTATCTGATCAACAAGGGGGAGGTAAAGGCGATTTATGACCAGGATGGCAAGGAGGTCATCTTTCAAACCCTGAACCCGGGTGACATCATCGGCCAGGACTCCTTTTTTTCCGCCACGGTGTGCACGTTTTCCATGATCGCTCAAAACCTGGTGAAGGTGAATTATCTCGAAACAGAGGTATTAAAACGATGGAAGACCGATGCGCCGGCTTTGGAATCCAAACTTTTTGATTATTGCATCAGGCATGATCGGGTTAAAAAGGCGTTGGAGGCAAAAAAGGTCGAGCGCAGGTCGGACAAGCGGGTTAATGTTTCCGGAAAGGTGGTGTTTCAGTTGCTCGATAAATCTGGAAAGCCGTTGGGCCAGGGAAGAGGGGCGCTGATGGATATCTCAGCAGGCGGTCTGTCGTTTATGATCAAAAGCTCCAAAAAAGAATCCATCCGCATGCTGCTGGGCCGCCGAATCCGGGTGGGGTTTGAACTCTGGCTGAAAAACCAGAATTTGCGAAAAATCGAGCAGGAGGCGAGCGTTATCGCAGCCCAGCCCCTTCTTTTTGATGACTATTCCCTTCATGCGAAGTTTCCGGTAAAATGGGCGCAAAAAATGATTGAGGATATTGATCTGGTGAGGCATGCGCCAAAATGGGAAAAATAAGGTCGGGACCGACCCTTACCCTTTTATTCTTGTTTCCAAAGTCTGAACAAGAGCAATAAAAAGCCATTTAACCGCCGTGATATCGAATTTACTCCAGTTCGGTATCCGGCACATCTAAGGGATCGTCCACATCGGGTTCATTAATCTCTGCATCTACATCTTCAACCTCGTCCTCTTCAAGCAGGTCCTCAATTTCAATCGCCTCCTCCCTTTCCGCGGGCCTGCCTCCCCATTTTTTCATAAACGTGCTGTCGTCGAATTCAATCTCACGGGTTTGTACTTGTTCGTCACCCTTTTGATAGATCTCCATAACCACATCGGCAATCCTGTCGATGTACTCCGCGATCGGGTACATATTGGGCGTCCTTATGGCCGCGATAATCGCTTTTTTCCCCTCTTTGATGACGTTGGCAATCGTCTTTGCATCGTAGGATTCCTCACAGGTCAAGGAAAACAGATCCTTGTCCAGTTCGGCAAACTCTTGAATGGTCAAGGAACCCGTGTTCTTACTTTTTGAAATCACATACCTTTGTTTCATCTTTTTATCTCCTTAAAAATCAAAGCACTGAAACCGGCATGCCGCCGGGCGTGTTTTAGAATCGATTTATATTAAGGATATTTAAATAGAAGTCAAATAGAATCTCAGGACCCCAAAATCCGCGATTGATTTTACGCGGGGTGGTTTTTCCGGATCGTGAGGGC
>DYLE01000168.1 GCA_020722245.1 Desulfonema limicola | reverse complement strand
CCCGCCTGTTCCAGTTCTTGGCGGTCCATTGTTTATAAAGCCGCATAAGGATGGTCAAAAGCGTCTTGAGGGTTCGAATCCTGGGGTTGGGATGGTCGATCAAAGGCCCGGTAAAAAACTTCATATAGGTATACCCGCTGGGGAACCGGTTCTGGGTGATATGGGTGTGTTTGTCGGGATAAAAATGGGATGAGATGGCGGTGCCATGGGTCAGATCCAGGCTCTCATCCTCGGCCAGGGCGCCCACAATGGCTTCGCTGTTGGTGCGTACCACCTTTCCAAGCTGGGAGGACAGGTTGGGCAGGGTTTTTTGAACATCCCGGCAGCAAAACAAAAGCTCCAGGGTTCCCACCACCCCGGCGGAGAGGACCACGTTTTTCGCCGCAAGAGGCGGGTATTTTCGAAACGGTTTGAGCGGATGCCTGAGATGAAGCAAATATCCCCTCTCGGGCCGGGGCTGGATGTTGACGACCTTTCTAAAGGGAAGGATCAACGCACCCAGGCGCTGGGCCAGGTAGAGGTAGTTTTTATCCAGGGTGTTTTTGGAGCCATAGGGGCAGCCGGTCAGGCACCTGCCGCACAAACGGCAGCCGGTCCGGTGCGGTCCCTTGCCGTCAAAATAAGGGTCCGGCGCCATCACCTCAGGGGTCCCGAAATAAATCCCGTTGGGCGTAGGCCCGAAGCTGTCAAGGGCTCCCATTTTTAAAGCCGCTTCCCTTAAAAATTCATCCTGCTTGTCCATTCGGGGGTTGCTCACCACCCTCAGCATGGCGGACGCGGTCTCATAATGGGGAGAAAGTTCCTTTTTCCAGTCAACCCCCAGCGACGACCACGCCGGGTCCGTATAAAATTCCTTTTTGGGTTTTAAAAGAACCGCCGCATATACATGGCTGCCGCCGCCCACGCCGATGCCGCGCACCAGGGTAACATGCCGGTAAAAATCCTGGGAAAAGTATCCGGACAGCCCCAGGGAGGGCATCCAGTTTAGGCGGCTGATGCGTCTATCCCCCTCTTCTATATCCTCAGGGGTCACCCAGTCCCCCTGTTCCAGAACCGCCACGCTATACCCTTTTTCAGAAAGACGAAGCGCGGAAACGCTTCCTCCAAAACCGCTGCCCACAACCGCAAAATCATAATCCATAAAAGACGCTCCGGTCCTGAAAAATGACGTTTACACCTCGCTCCCCTGGTCGCCTCTCTCCGATGTAAACCGGCTTTAATACTCATAGAGTATGTATACAAAAAAGCCCAGCTCGTCAACAACGCTCAACATGGATTTCCTTCAGCGCCCAAAAGCGATCTTTTCTTTATCCTGAAATTTTGTTAATCAGCTTATACAGAAAAAGCCATTCCAGGGAACCACCGTCAAAGAACCTGGGATTTACAAACACCGCGCTCAGGGCAGCACGCGGCGTTGCAGCAGCCTGCGTTGAGCCCAGCGGCATCTGAACATGAGGAGAACCGCCATGGCGTTGATGGATGCGAAACAGTACGAAGCCTCTTTAAGAAGGTTAAAGCTCAAGGTGTACATGTTCGGCAAGCGGGTGGAAAACCCGGTGGATGATCTGATCATTCGGCCCTCCATGAACGCCGTTGCCGTAACCTACGAATGCGCCCACCGGCCGGAGTACGAGGACCTTATGACCGCCACCTCCCATCTTACCGGCAAAAAAATCAACCGCTTTACCCATATCCACCAGAGCGTCCAGGACCTGGTCAAAAAAACCAAGATGGGGCGTCTGCTCGGATCCCTGACCGGCTGCTGCTTCCAGCGCTGCGTGGGAATGGACAGCCTAAACGCCCTGTCCATGACCACCTATGACATCGACCGGAAATACGGCACCGGGTATTATCAACGGTTCTTGAAATACCTCAAATACGTGCAGGAAAACGATCTGACCTGCGTCGGCGCCATGACGGACACCAAGGGGGACCGGAGCAAGGCCCCCCACGAGCAGGAGGACCCCGACATGTTCCTGCATGTGGTGAAGGAGCGCGACGACGGCATCGTGGTCCGGGGGGCCAAGGACCACCAGACCGGCGCGGTCAATTCCCACGAGATCATCGTCATGCCCACCCTCACCATGCGCGAGCCGGACAAGGACTTCGCCGTCTCCTTTGCGATTCCCGCGGACACCGAGGGGATCACCTACATCATGGGAAGACAGTCCTGCGACACCCGAAAGCTTGAAAAAGGAAACATGGACCGCGGCAACCTTCGCTACGGCGGGCATGAGGCGCTGATTATCTTCGATGATGTGTTTGTGCCCTGGGAGCGGGTCTTCATGTACAAGGAGTGGGATTTTTCCGGCCAGCTGGTGGAGCAGTTCGCCTCCTACCACCGCCAGAGCTACGCCTGCAAGGTGGGGGTCGGGGACGTGCTTATCGGCGCATCCCAGTGTATCGCCGAGTACAACGGGGTGCAGAAGGCCGCCCACATCAGGGACAAGATCATCGAGATGAACCATCTCAATGAGACCCTGTTCAGCAGTTCCATCGCCTGCGCGGCCGAAGGGCATAAAGAGCCGAGCGGCACCTACTATGTCAACACCCTTCTGGCCAACGTCTGCAAGCAGAACGTGACCCGGTTTCCCTTTGAGATCGCCCGGCTGGCACAGGACATCGCCGGCGGGCTGATGGGGACCCTTCCCTCCGAGGCGGATTTCCGGTCGGCTGAGGTCGGCGGCTGGCTCGAAAAATACTACCGGGGGAGAAGCGGCGTTTCCACGGAAAACCGAATGCGGATGCTCCGCCTGATCGAGAATATCACCATGGGCAGCGCCGCCGTGGGGTATCTGACCGAGTCGATGCACGGCGCCGGCTCTCCCCAGGCCCAGCGGATCATGATCTCCCGGCAGGTCAATATGGAACATAAAAAGAAACTGGCCGAAAGGCTATGCGGTATTCGTAAAGATGATGGGCCGACTTAGGATCGGACTCAAGTACTGCGGCGGCTGCAACCCGCGCTATGACCGGGGGCAGGCGGTGGCCTCCATCAAAAAACGGCTGGAAGGCCGCATCGCGTTTGTCTCCTACGAAAACCCGAATACACAAGGGATTCTTGTCGTGACCGGCTGCGCCACCGCCTGCGTTGATCTTACGCCTTTTAAAGGGCGTCCTCTATGGGTCGTCACCAGCCTGAAGGAGGTGGAGCAATTTGTCGAGACGATGCGTAAAGGATAAAAAAACCTGCGCATCGATAGGGGCGCCCACTTTTTTAACAGGACGCCGTTAATAGGGACCCAGATCGCCAGTCCGCGCGCCGTCTTTCAAGGCCAAGGGGTGTAATCTTCGTGAGCGGCAATAAGCCGATAGGAGCCCGAAGGATAGGTTTTCCCTTCTCTGGAATACGCGCCTTTCAGCACCGAATGCTGTTCCGCCGTCACATGCGAATCCGCTTCCATTTAAACCCGTTCAGGTATTTCAACAGAACCGTCTTGGCCTTGGCGGTTTTTTCCTCCCTCAGTATTTTTTTTCACCCTACCCTCAGGATAACCGTATGCACGCTCCCAGCTTGAATTCTCAAAAAGATCCATTGTCGCTTGCATCCTGTCTCCTCCTTTTAAGATATAGGGTGATCGGGATGAACGGCCTTGCAATTTTTGCAAAATATCGTTTATGTTCCATCCCACTTAGGAGTCTCCCGGTTTTATTTGGCTGAGTCTCCTGTGCATCTCTCGAATACTTACCGGTAAAAAATCCGTGGGATCGCCGCAAAATTGCCGGTCCTGGCTAAGCGGTTGCTATATTCCGGCCTTTGAGGGTTCTTCTTGCTGTCCATCCGTTAACTTATTGGTGGGATCCCCTTCCGCCAGCATTTGACGCAGGACCTTACGCGCTTCAAGTCCCGGCACAATTCCGCTGATCTCCGTCTCAATCACCGTGACGCCGTTTTCTTTGGTGATCGTAACCGATGCCTGGGCTCGACCGTTTTGATCCAGGGCTGTGATGACCCAGGTGCATGTGATGGTTTCACCGACAAACACGGGCGCTTTAAACCGGAAGCTCATGGCGGTCGCCAGCCATCCGATCTGCCCGCCGATTTCGGTGGCCGTGCTTGCCGCCAGCAGTCCATGGCAGATCGGCGCCGGGAAATTCCGCGCACCGGCAAAACGGGGATCGAAATGAACCGGGTTATAGTCTTGGGATACCTTAGCGAAAAGAAGAACGTCATCAGCGGTAAAGGTCCGCGAGGTTCTGAATAAATCGCCTATCTGAAGGCCCTCAGCGGCCCGTTGTCTGAAACGTAGCATCGGTCAACCCCCTCGTTGAGATTTGCGATAAAGCCCTAAATGTTTATACGGATCCCTATAGGGCCGTCAATTTCAATTTACCGTCGGTACCTGAGGCGACGCGAAATCCCGTCAATCCCCTGACGGATCGGGCGTGTGCGCTTTTTATACCTAAGCCGCCGTGCCGATGTCGAAACCGTGAGGCCATTTCTGAGTTGACAGATCATAAGGATTTGCCTATTTTCTTTGGCCATGAATCATTTTCCAAAACGATCTGTTTGGTTAAGGATAAAAACATGCCGGAACGTTTAAGGGGTAAAAACGCGATTATCACCGGAGCTTCCAGCGGAATCGGTCGCTCCGCTGCGATTCTCTTCGCCCGTGAAGGCGCAAACCTTGTGCTTGCCGATGTCAATGAAGCCGGGCTTCAACAGGTTCAGGAAGAAATCAAGAAAATCGGCGGCGATGTCATCATCTGCAAAACCGATGTTTCATCCGAAGAAGAAATCAAGGCGCTGATTCACCTTGCCCTGGAAACATTCACCAACATCGACATCCTGGTCAATAACGCCGGTATCTCCGGCGGCCTGGACGCCCTGGAGGATCAAACAGCCGAGGAGTGGCACCGGGTCTATGATATCAACGTCATGGGACCGGTTTACGCCACTAAGCATATCATCGCCCATATGAAATCCCGCCATAAAGGCGTCATCATCAATATCGCGTCGGTGGCCGGCCTTCTTTCCGGCGCCGGAGGGAATGCTTACAGCGCCAGCAAGGCGGCCCTGATCAATTTCACCAGGACCTCGTCCTGCGAGGTCGGCGCTTTCAACGTACGCATCAACGCCATCTGCCCGGGGCTTATTGAAACCGGCATGACCCAGCCTTTTTTTGATTGGGCCCGGAGTATGGGCAAGGAAGATCTCGTGGGGAAATACTGCGAATTAAAACGCGCCGCCGTTCCGGAAGAGGTCGCCTGGGCCATACTCTTTTTGGCAAGCGACGAAGCCAGCTACATCACCGGCCAGGTCATTCCCGTGGATGGCGGCATCACCGCCTCCATGAGCCTACCAGGAAGAAAAATCTAGTAAAGTAAAATGGACGGGGTTTTTCGGACCAGTAGTTAAGATTCAAAATCTATGCTACTG
>DYLE01000167.1 GCA_020722245.1 Desulfonema limicola | reverse complement strand
GGGAGACGGAGCCTTGGGCGTTTCCCAAAGCAGCTTCACGGCCAGCGGAAAGCTGGCCGGCCGAAGATACCGCTCGATTTTTTCTCCGATTTGCCGATATTTTACTAAGCTCGCATCCATCCGCTTTTCATCTCCTTTGAACCGTTAAAATATACACCGTATTTCAAACGACAAACCCTTCATCCTGCCCCGGGTTCTTTGATTTTATGCTACTTCAGCTGGGCCCTGAAATTAAAGCCTGTGGAAGGATGGAGCTGCTCGGAAGCCCGCAGCTTGGAAATAAGGGTTTTATACCGGTTTTTGGAAGGGTTGTCGAATCCCACATCGATCAGGAACCGGTGATATCCCTCGGCCATGAGCTGTTTTTTGTTTTGCATGATGGAGACCGGCCGATCCGGGATCACCAGGGTCATTCCGTCTTTTCTGACCAGCCTGAATTTTTTTTGCTCCTCATTTAAAAAAAATCCCTTGCTGCTCAGCTTGACCGGCATCCGCGAGTAAAAGAGCACCGGGTAAAAATAGACCGGCACAATCCCATTCCGATGGCTTCCTGCTTTCATATTGTCAAAATCGTTTTCCAGCGGATAAACCACATTGGCTGCTCCTGCTTCCATGACCGCATGAACAGCAGCATCGTTGAAGGTGTACACAGCTTCATTGGAGATGATCCGCCAGCCGTTCGGGACCAAAAGCATCTGGGAAAGCTGGCTGACCACGCATCCCTTGATCCCGTGCAGGTCAAGAAATTTAAGCAAATCCCTGTAGAACCCGATGGAGGCTTCCGGAATAAAACCCGGCAGCTCGGCATAGAGCTTTTCCCGGTTTGCCTGGACAAAATCAAAATCCGCGTAAAACCCGGCCCAGCCCCTTTTTGTAAAGCAAAGAAATAAGCCTTCCAGATCGTTTATTCGAATATGTTTGAGCCACTGGGGGGTGTTGATGCGAAGGTATATTTTTTCAGGTTCCAGTGGAGGTTTATCAAAGTGCAACCCATCGACTATTTTTTGCATGGCTTTGCGATCGGGTTGATTAATGCGAGTAGACGAGGGCTTTAGCTTCTCGGGAAAGTGTTTTTCGGCAACCCCAATCAGGTAAACCCGATCACCGACGGATGCGCCGCCTTTTTCGGCCTTGATCCGGTATAACCCGTTTTTCAACCGAAACCCGCTGAGGGTAAGGGTCAGCCGGCTGTCCCTGCCCAAAGCCTGCACCCTGATCCGATGCCCCGGCTTCAGTTCAAATTCGGTCTTTACATAAAAATAGCTGTTTTCAACCCTCTCCACCCTTCCGATGGGCATTCCCGTGGCCGTGTCCTCGAAAACCGCATGGGCCAGGTCTTTTTCAAAAAAATACCCGGTTTTCGGCCGGCCCAGATCCAGCTCAAGCATCCGTTTTGCGTCCTGGATCCTTTCTGGATGGTCAAGCGCAAGCCGGTAGGCCTTCGCCACCCGGTACACATAACCGGCGGGTTTCATCCTTCCTTCCACCTTGACCGAGGCGATTTTCCACTGCTTAAACGCTTCAAGGTTTGCCACCTGCTGGTTGTCCTTAAGGCTGAAAAACGGGAATGTGCGATTTGTGGAAGCATAGCGATGCCGGCAGGGCTGGGCGCACATGCCGCGGTTTGCGCTGTGCCCGCCGATGTAACTGCTAAACAAACACATTCCGGAAAACGAATAACACAGCGCCCCGTGAACAAACACCTCAAGGGGAATGGGGCTTTTTCCGGCTATGGCCTCCAGCTCGCTTCGGGTCAGTTCCCGGGCCAAAACCACCCGGCGAAACCCCGCCTGCCTGCTGAAAACAACCCCCAGGGAATTATGGTTTCCCATCTGGGTGCTGGCATGAAGCGCCAGAGCAGGGAAATACCGTCTCACCAAAAAATAAACACCCCAATCCTGAATGATCAGGGCATCCACACCGCACTGGGAAGCGATATCAAGCAGCCGCACCAGCTCAACAAGCTCTGAATTCTTGACCACCGTGTTCAACGCCAGGTAAACCTTTACGCCCCTTTCATGGGCAGCCTCCACCGCCGAGGAAAGCTCCTGCCAGGTGAAGTTATTCGCCCGGCCCCTTGCGCTGAATTGTTTTAACCCCAGATACACCGCGTCGGCGCCGCCCTCTATGGCGGCATGAAGCGAGGCGGTGTTTCCGGCCGGCATCAGGAGTTCGAGCGTCTTAGGCATCTTTGCATCATGTACGGGTTTCTATCGGGCTTTTTTGATCTTTTCTAATATTTCTAAATCACCTGCATTTATTTTACAACCTTATAAGTCCCCGTTGATGCCTAAAAAGCCTTGGTCAGGAAGATCAAGCCTTGCCGAATCCGGAAATTTCATGATAATAAAACGCAGGATCCTTTTAAAGCAGGGATGACGGCAATGACGGATATCAATCAAAGGCTTCAAAAATTAAAAGCCGAGGGAAAAACAGTCATCGGGTGTTTTCCCCTGTACCCTCCCCTGGAGCTGTTTTTTGCCATGGATCTGGTGCCGGTGGTTCTCTGGGGGTTGCGCGGGGAGGTCGGCTCGACCCTTCAAAGCGACAAGCACCTGCAATCCTATACCTGCTCGGTGGCGCGCCATTTAACGGAGTTTGTCCTGACCAAGGGCCTTGATCTGCTGGACGGGGTATTCATGTACAACGCCTGCGACACCCTGCGAAACCTTCCGGAAATCCTGGAGACCGGGCTGAGTCAGGGAAATGCGCGGCTTCCCCTGATCAAGATCCACATTCCCATGGTGCGGCCGGATCAGACCGACGCCTCTGGGTATTTTAAAAATGAAATCCGGCGGCTGATCAGGGCGCTGGAGGCTGAGTTTAATGTTTCCTTTTCAGGGGATAAATTTGTTGATGCCGCAGAAAAAATAAACCGGGTCCGGCAGCTTATGGCCCTGGCGGAGCAGAAGGTGGCTGAAGGCAGCTTGAGCTTTTTATCGTTTTGCCAAATTATCCATGAATGCGGGTTTTCAAGCATTGACGAACAAACCCGTATTCTGGAATCTCTGGTTGCGCAACAAACAGATCCCCCTTTATCGGGTAATGGACAACGTCCCGGCGTGATCCTCAGCGGCATCCTTCCGCCGCCCGCATCAGTCATCAATGATATGGAATCCGCCGGGCTGAGGGTGGTGGGCAACGACATCGCCTCCCTGGGCCGGACCTATGCCGGTGCGCCGGCTGTCATAGAAGATCCGGAGGCCTATCTTCTGGATTTTTACCACCATCATTACCCCTGCCCCACCCTGCTGTATACCGGCGACCGCCGCGCAGCCCTGCTGATGGAAATGGCGCAAAAAACCAGGGCGCGGGGCGTGATCTTTGTGGGGGAAAAATTCTGTGAGTATGAATACTTTGAGTTTCCCTATCTTAAAAAAAGGTTAAACCAGATGGGCGTAAAAACCCTTGAGCTGGAGATCTCCGTGGAAGAGGACGCGCATACGGCCGGCCACCGGTCGCGGATCGAGGCGTTTGCGGAAATGCTTGCGACAACCTCCTGAACCCTTTTACTCACAAGGCATGGACAAAGCGATGGCGGCGTTTGAAAAAACCGAATCGGGAAAACGATTGAGCCGGTATATGGCCGATGCCTACCTGAACCTGCACACCCGGGCGCAACAGGGCGCGTTTGTGGTCTGGATCGCCATCAATGTGCCGGCGGAACTGTTTCTGGGGTTTGACAACGTGGTGTACGGGGTGCCGGAAAGCCACGCCGCCATGAACGCGGGAAAGGGCCTCGGGGTGGTTCAATGCGAAAAAGCGGAACGGTTGGGCTACTCCATGGACCTGTGTTCCTACGCCCGGATCGACATCGGATGCGTGGCCGACGGCGGAAAGGATTCCCCCAGCTTCGGGCTTCCCCGGCCAGACCTGCTGGTATCCAACAACAACAACTGCTCCCTGCTGGTGAAATGGTTTGACGTGCATCACCGGGAAATGGGGGTTCCCCATTTTATCATCGACGTGCCCTTCTGCTACGAACCCCAGCAGCAAAAGGACCGGGCCTATATCGTTTCCCAGTTTAAGGACCTGATCAAGACCATCGAAACCATGTCAGGCCAGCGGTTTGACATGGATAAGGCGCGCCAGGCGGTGGCCCATACCAGCGAGGGGGTGGCCCACTGGAAGCGGTTTTTGGGTTTTGCAAAAAACAGGCCGTCCGGGATCACGGCGTTTGATTCCTTTGTCCAGATGGCGCCGTTTTTAATCGCCCGGGGAACCGAGTCCTTTGCGGCGCATTACCGCCTGCTGGCCGATGAGACCGGCCAAAGGGTGGCGGAGGGCAGATTTCCTGTGCCCTCAGAAAAATACCGCCTGTTTTGGGATAACATCGCGCCCTGGCACCAGCTTCGGGATATGTCCGCAGGCCTGGAGGCGCTGGGCGCCAACATCGTGGGGGCCACCTACACCTCCTGTATCGGCTCCATCGAGGGGAGCTTTGATATTTATCCCTATGACGGAGGGGATCCCCTGGAGTTCTGCGCCCGCACCCAGAACTGTTATATCTGCCCGCACGGCCTGGGCCTTCGCAGCAGGGCCATGCGCCAGGCGGTGGAAAGCCTCCAAATCGACGGGATTGTTTTCGCCAGCAACCGAAGCTGCAAGCCCTATTCCATCACCCAGCTCGACCAACAGCGGCTGATGCAGGATGCCTTCGGCGTGCCGGCGGTCATGGTCGAGGTGGATCACGCGGATGCCCGTAAATACAGCAGGGAAGCAACCTTCACCCGGATCGAAGCGCTTCTTGAAGCCATCGACGCCAGACGGGCGGCCTGAACCAGCAGCCTCTTTAAAATAATCTTTATTTTCTCTCTATTAAGGTCTACTATCAGCCTTGATTTGGGTCTTTTTCTTGCCGTCAGCCGGTTTGATCCAACCTTTTTAAACGAGAAGGAGACGACCATGCTCAACCTATCCTCAATTCTGGAATCCAGCGCCAGGGAGTATCCGCATAAGGACGCCGTTGTTTTCAGGGACCGGCGGATCTCCTATGAAACCCTCAACGCGGCCGCCAACATCTTCGCCAATACCCTGGCAGCAGCCGGCATTGAAAAGGGGGACAAGGTGGCCATCACCTGCCCCAACCTTCCCTACTTTCCCATTGTCTATTACGCCATCCTCAAGGCCGGCGCGGTGGTCGTTCCCTTAAACGTGCTGCTCAAGGACCGGGAAATCGCCTACCACCTGAAGGATTCCAACGCCAAGGCCTATTTTTGCTTTGAAGGCACCCCGGAGCTGCCCATGGCCGAATGGGGATACAAGGCCTTCACCGAAGTGGACACCTGCGCGCATTTCTGGATCATGCCGGCAGACCCGGAAGGCCCGTCGCCCATAAAGGGCGTCCAGACCTTAAAGGAGCTTTCAGAGGACATGCCCCCCTGGTTCGACACCGTGCCCACCCAGCCCAACGACACGGCCGTCATCCTCTACACCTCCGGCACCACCGGCACTCCCAAGG
>DYLE01000166.1 GCA_020722245.1 Desulfonema limicola | reverse complement strand
GGCCACCACGCGGGAAAAACGATCCGGGTTTGCCGCCAGCAGCCTGAGCCCGATCAACCCGCCCCAGTCCTGGCACACCAGGGTGATCCGCTTAAGGTCGGTCTTTGTCAACCAGGCCTGCATCCAGTCCACAAACCGCTGATAGGTGTAATCGCTTCGATCCGCGGGCTTGTCCGAACGGCCGAAGCCCGGCAGGTCGGGCGCCACAACCCGGTATCCGGCCGCTATGACCGGAGGAATCATCTTCCGGTAAAGAAACGACCAGGAAGGCTCGCCGTGGATCATCAAAACCGTCTCGGCGGACTGGGAATTTTCATCGATGCAGGCGATCCGAAGGCTTGCGCCCTCGCCGTCCGGCACCTGGACGTAACGGGGGGCATAGGAAAAATCCGGCAGATCCTGAAACCGATCCTCAGGTGTTCTTAATGTTTTCATGACCGCCTCGCTTTTGGCTTTCATTCAGGAAAGCCGCATGGGTTTTGGTTGTAGCGTCGTTTTTGTCAAGGCAAAAGACTGACGATTCTCCTCGTATATTCGGCGCATCAGCTCCAGGCCGTCCGCATATACCGTCGATCGCTCGCAACGATAAAGCTTCACCGCCCCGGTGGGACAGGTTACCGAACACACACCGCAACCGTAACATTGATCCGGATCGACAACGGCTTTTTCTTTTTTCAGAGAAACCGCGGAAAAAACACAGCGGGCCACGCACACCCCGCAACCCTTGCATTTTTGCGGATCCACGCGCGCCAAAAAATTTGATTTGGCCGAGCATGCCTGATTTTTATCAAAAAAACGGGTCATCCCCCTGATCAAGGCGCAGCAGCAGGCGCAACAGCAGCATATCACAAAACGATTGGGATCCCGTGTATTTTCGGTCGTAAATATCAGCCCCAGCTTTGCGAACCGGTCCACGACGTGATGCGCTTCTTCGCGGGAAACGCGCCGGCCTTCGCCCCGGTTCAAGAAATACTCGCCAAACAAACCCACCTGAAAACAGGATTCTTCGATGGGATACTTACCCCGGCATTCACGGATACCAAGGATTTCCGTCCGCTTTCGGCAGGGACAGTCGGTCAGCACAATCGGTTCGTAGCAGGTATTCAAAATCCCGTGAATCTCATCCGTGTTGTTGATTTTGGACCCGGTCTCAATGGATTTTTGCACGGGTACGATTCGGGTGATCGGCGTATTCTGATCAGAGGATTGATACCGCTTATAAAATTTCTCCTGAATGAAAAACTGCTGATACAACTCAGCGCCTTTCCGGCCCAGACGGTCCAGGGCCTTGGAATACTTGAATCCGATGTTGAATAGATGCGGCACGGTCAAAAAATAAGAATAACCGCCGATATCCTGAATCACACCGTTTTCCGTCATGCGCTCGAGTATCGCCCGGGTTTCTTTAAAGCCGCGGCCGGTTTTTTTTGCCAGGTCCTTGATGGATTTTCTGAGCATTGCCTTCTGAACCAGCCGGCTCCGGGATAATATATTGAGCAGCCATTGAGCGAAACGGCCGGCCGGCGGCAGTCGCAGTTCCATGTACTGGGCAATCTCGGCCTCTTCCGGGGTAAACAGCAATTGAATGTACTCCCTGAAGGCCTCGGAAACCCGGCCATCCGTTGTGGGAATGCCGCTCGGGTAGCGCTGCATGTTCTTAATAATCCGGTCGTAGGCATTCTCGGGGTGACTGTTCTGCATTGGGTCCTTTTTTCTTTTCTACCACTCTCCTGCGCGAACCCCTTCCTGAAGGCAGATAAAAGCCTGGGTCAGGGATTTGCGCAACTGTTCCCCTTCCAGCCCCGAACGTGTATAGTGTTCAATAATTCCTTGAACCAGATCAAATAAAAATGCCGGTTCGATGTCGCTGCGGATATGCCCCTGTCGCTGACCGCGCCCGATGAAATCCATAATCGCTGCGGCCGCGGCCTTCTGATGTTTTATGGCCTTGTGCGCGATGCCGGGATACTCCAAAAAAATTTCCGGAAAGGTCACCCGGGGTCTTTGGGACAGGAAAGCAGGCCCTTCCCGCATCATGCGGCGGACGGCGGACCGGTATTCCTCTTCCTCTGCGATGATGGTGTTGAGCAAGCCGGTGGTGGCGTCGATCTGTTCCATGACAAGGGTTTCCAGCAGCTTCTCCTTGGAGCCGATAATCTTGTAAAGGGTGTTTTTCGCAAGACCGCATGACTTGGCCAGATCGGCCGTATTCCAGCCTTTCAACCCCCGCCGGGAGAGAAACGCAGCGGCCTTATCCAAAACCATCTGTTTGATGACCGAGCTCTGGGATTTCATGGGCATAAACCGTTTATACCAGGATGATCTTTTGAGTATAAAAAATCAAGATTTTTTTACTCTCCCCCCTGTCCCGGCATCTATCTCAAATGGAGGATTTACACCGCGCACGGAATAAATTTCTTAACCAGGGAATCCTTGACAGCAAAAATTTTAGGATTATTTTCATGGTAAAACTTGCGGCCGTACTTCTAAACATACCTTTTGTTTGAGTGGGAACGAATCGGGTTAAACGAACGAAGGGTAAATCTATGGCCCCGTTTGGTCTGAACTCCTGTTGTCGCCTTTCGTTTGCGCTGACCTGTTTCACTACGCCCATCAGTAGCAGATGTTATAGAATACGGCTGAACCCTAACATTAATACTACTCTGTATTGTCCTACAACAGAAAGGAGGTATGTGAGATGGATATCAAAAAATTAGCCCCATGGAACTGGTTTAAAAAAGAAGAGGAGGAAGCTGGAAAACCCCTGCCGGTTCAGCGCAGCAGGGGTTTGGATTTGGGCTATCCCCTGTACCATCCCCTAAACCGGCTTCATCAGGAAATCGATCGCATGTTTGATAATGCCTTTCGCAGTTTTAGTATGACGCCGTTTGGATTTGACAGGCCGTTTTTACCGATGATGGAGGAAGGCATCCTCAAGCCGACCCTGGACTTGAGCGCCACGGGCAAGGAATACAGCGTCACCGTGGAGATTCCGGGTGTGGATGAAAAGGATATTCAAGTGGATCTTGCCAACGACACCCTGACCATTCGCGGCGAAAAAAAACAGGAAAAGGAAGAAAAGGAACGCAACTACTACCGAATGGAGCGTTCTTACGGCTCATTCCAGCGGGTGCTTTCGCTTCCGGAGGACGCGGATCAGGATGGGGTCACAGCAAAATTCAAAAAAGGGGTTTTGACGGTTGTTATCCCTCGAAAGGCTGTCCCGGCATCGGAAGTTAAAAAAATTGAGGTGAAAAGCGCCTAATAAGCGCCTTTAAATAAAAACCATATCAAAAAAGGAGGAAGAAACCATGCTTACAGGACGAATATTTGATCTACCCGCCATGGGCTGGCGGAACCTCTTTGCGGAAATGGAACGAATACGAAGGGAGATGGATCTTTTGACCAGCACCCTCTTTCGGGAACCGGCATCCCGGTTTGTTCCGGCCGGTGTCTTCCCCATGGTAAACATCACGGAAGACATGGACAACTATTATGTGCGGGCTGAACTTCCCGGCATCACACCCGAGGACATCGATATGCAGGTCAGTGGAAGAGGCTTGAGTATCACCGGGGAACGCAAAATTCCGGCCGAGGGGGAAAACGTAAAATATCACCGCAGGGAGCGTGAATCCGGCAAATTCGCAAGGATCATCGAACTCCCCGGCCAAATCGATGGAGACAAGGTCGACGCAAAAATGGTCAACGGCGTACTGACGGTCACCATCGCCAAGCCCGAGGCGGAAAAACCCAAACAGATCACCATAAAAGCGGCTTAAGAAAGGAGGGATTGGACATGGCTGACTCCAAAGCACTTAAACTAAAAGAGAAGCAGGAGGTCACTGCTCCTGCTGAGCAGACCCGACCCGGGCTGATCTTTACGCCCGCGGTGGATATCTTTGAATCCGATCGCGAGATCACGCTGCTTGCGGATATGCCCGGAGTGGCAACGGATGATGTGACGATTGATCTCAAGGACGGCGTGCTGACCTTAACCGGCGATGTCAAGCCGTGCGAAGGGCAAAATGAGTCAATCGTGCTGGCCGAGTTTGAAACCGGCAGGTACTATCGGCAGTTCCCGCTCTCCGAGGTCATCGATCAGAACAAAATCGAGGCCAAGCTCGAAAACGGGGTGCTTCGGCTGACGCTGCCCAAGGCGGAAAAAGCCATTCCCCGTAAGATCGAGGTAAAGGCCGCCTAAATTTTTCCTGTCACGGGAGCATCATTTGAAACCCGAATGATGCTCCCTTTGATTTTCGAGGTACCATTCAAAGGTCTCAAAAAGCCCCTGCTCCAGAGGGGTGTAGGAAAGATCGAGCGCCCGGGTGATTGCGCTGCCGTCGAAAATCAGATGGCTGTCAAAGGGAAAAGGAAGCGGAAGACCCTGCCGGTCAATCTCTTTAGCCGACAGGGTTTCGCGTTCAATACGACGGCCAAAGACCCGCTCCAGGATATCGGCAAGCCGCCCGTAACCCACAAGCTCAGGGGCAGACAGATTGAAGGCCCTGTTTATAACCTCGGTCCGGCCGATGGCGGTTGCAATGATCCGGGCCACATCCTCCACATACACAAACTGAAACAGGGCCAGGTCCGGATCGGGTATGATCAACGGCTGCGATTGAAGCATCCGGCTGAAAAAATAGCTCTCCCGGGGGGCATAGTTGTAGCGGCCATAGATGAGGGTGGGGCGAAACAGGGTGTAAGGGATCCTTCTCGGCCCACAGAAGTTGACCAGAGCTGTTTCCGCCAGGTGCTTTTGAAAACCATAGTCCGCGGCAGGTCCCAGCTGAGGCTGCGGCCCGGCAAGCAACGCCGCGTTCTCCCGAATGGGCAGCTCCCGCGTGGGCGCGTAGATGGAAGCCGTACTGATGAAAATAAAATGCGCAATCCGCTGCGAGGACAGGCAGGACAGAAGGTTATGGATATCTTTTGGGGTATAGCCGCAGAAATCAATGACCGCATCCCAATTGAGATCCGGAAGCAGGGCTTTTAGGCGGCCGGTGTCATTTCGGTCGCAGGTTATTTCCGTGACGGTCTTTATGGCAAGCGGCCGGTTGCCGCGGTTGACCACCCAGAGACGCAGATCCGTATGGACCGCCAGGCGTTCCACGGTTACCCGGCCCAGAAAGTAGCTGCCGCCGATGATCAAAATGTTTTGGGGCATGGCTATCGATATCTCCTTTTATCCCACCCATACGTTGCGCGCCCGAAGCGCCTCATCTTTAATGCCGGCCTGAATCACCGGCCCATGATCCGGCAGATAGTCGCTCTCCGATGCGCTGAGCCCCTCTTGTCTGAGCATGCCGATCGCCCTTTGACAGAGGGCTTCGATCCGGTCGGGTTTTAAGGCATCCTCACGTGTATCCACCAGTTCAAGAATCCGGTCATAAAACCAGGCGCCCTGTTCGGGAAGCTCTCTTAAAGCCCGGTGCATCCACTTGTAAAACGGCCGGTAGCGCCG
>DYLE01000165.1 GCA_020722245.1 Desulfonema limicola | reverse complement strand
TTAAAAATCCGACCTTCCTCATTCCTCCACAACCAAGAGGCTTGCCGGAGCTTTTCGTTTTGTCTCCAAAATACACAAAATCGTAAAGCTCTTACCTGCTGCGGCTCACTTCTAAAGATCACCTGAGCACCAATTACATCACCCTACCCATACAAAAACCGACTTTGACGAATCCCTGCATGCAAACAGCCGGGGCATTGATTTTCCATTTGAGGTTTGATAATTTTAACGTAAACGAGAACTATGGGGATGATCATAACCGCCCTTCAAATAATCCGGAGTCGGCTGCTTCTGCGGTACGCCGGGGTGTTGGTTGCTGCGGGTATTATGGTTCTGGTTTTCAGGATCAAGGCCATACCTGCTGAAAACAACAGCTACATTCCGCTCGGCAAGCACGACCAAGACCTTGAAACATGGTCTGTTCATGCGAGGATCGATTTTCCTGAGAAGAACAAACCGATTTATTTGGGTTTATTTTTTGTCTCCGGCAAGCTGTATTTCTTTCAGGGGAATTTAGCCCATATCTTCTGGATGGACGCCTCGACCGATACCTATACCTATGAAAGCGCCATCTTTATCCCGCCGTTTGCGGAGGTTGCCCATGACGACCACCGGTTAAACGAAAAGTTCAACACCAGCGCCCTTCGGTACGATAAAAAAAAGAACCTGATTCATGTGACCGCGGATTTTTCAAAGCTGCACCCCCGTCTTGACCTGTATTCAGAAAAAGAGATTATTCGGTTTGATCAGGTTTTTGATAAAAACAAGGCCGACGCCCTTTTTGACTGGTATATGATGCCCAGAACACGGGTGGAAGCGGATATCGATGGAAAGCCGAACGATGGAGTCCCCGGGATCGGTCATTTCCAGCACTACTGGGGGGATAATGTCTATGAAGGGGGGCATTTTATCGTCGCGCATATGGACTCCGGCTATGATATCCTCATCAGCACCGTCGCCGCTAAGGACAGGAATCAGCCGTACATGCCCAATCCATATATCATGATCACGACCCCGAAGGATGAAAAGCAATGCATCCGGTCATTCACCTGCACGGTGCTGGAGTGGTGGGAAAGCGAAAGCACCCGCAAAAGGTATCCGGTGAATGTCCGGGTGAGTACCGCGGATTCATCGCTATCCCTGGATATTCGGGCGTTTAAAAAAAATCAGACCGCCAAGCTGCTCGGGGTTGAAAAATGGTTCGGCTACGGCAGCGTCGAGGGGGTGGTTCAGGACACCCCGCAACACGGATGGGCATTCATGAGCATGTACGGCGAAAGGGCTAAGCAATAGACAAAAGAGAATATACCTATGAAAGACAAGATACTCGTCATCGTGGGCTAGGGTCAGGCGGGGAAGGTCGTCTGCCGGAAACCCTCCACGACCTTTCCGGGAAAAATTATTTCCGCCGGCCGCAGCTCCCGAAAGGCTGAAGAATTTGCAGCATCCACCGGCGGAAAGGTTATTCCGCTTCAGCTGGATATCTATAACCTCGATCGAGTGACCAAAATCCTTCCGGATGCGAAACTGGCGATCATGTGTCTTGATCAAAAGGATAACCGTTTTGTCCAGGCATGCATCGACACCAAGACCCACTATATCGATCTTACTCCCTCCTACACGACGCTGGCGAAAATCGAATCCCTGTCTGACAGGGCCGCCGATTGCGGCGTCAGTTTAATGCTGGGCGTCGGATTGTCCCCGGGTATGTCCAACAACGGGTTGAGGCCGAAGAATTGCTGAAAAACGTGTCGCCCGAAATAAAATTCAGCTATACTTTAAACAATGGGAGCCGAATGGATCATGTCACACATTGCGCCCCATCCTCCAACGGTTTGACTTCTCTTTTTTTTAACCAGGCCTTCCGGATTTGCACAAAAAATCTGGTTTACCGACGGATCCCTTTATCCAAAATCCAAAAAAACGGATAAACCACTGGCTGCGGCAAAAAATGCATCTATTGACAGGGATACTTTTTTTTAGTAAAAAAGAACAAATTTTTTGAATCGCAAACCGAAAAACCCGACCGCGGAAGCATGCAGCAGAGTAATCAACTGACCTGTTTTTTTTATTTATCCGCTCTCGGGTCTCCGGTTTCTGACGCGTCATTAAACCCGATCACCTAAACTAAAAAACAAGTTCCGGAATCAGCAAGCCGCTGGCCATGAGACCTGGGAAGCGTTTTTATCCCAACGGAAAAAAACCTTTTTTCAGATAAACGGTAAAATCAAATTATACCGGGAGGTGGAATGGAACAGAAACTGGAACCTGGTGCCAATAAACAAAAAACCGATACGGTCGGCGCGGTCATGGTGGTGGGGGGCGGTATCACGGGGATGCAGTCCGCCATAGACCTGGCCGGCTCCGGATACTATGTCTACCTTGTCGAAAAAACATCGGCCATCGGCGGCATGATGGCCCAGCTCGACAAGACCTTTCCCACCAACGACTGCGCCATGTGAGTGATCTCGCCCAAACTGGTCGAGGTCGGCCGGCACTTAAACATCGAGCTTTTGACCAACACCCAGCTCCTTGCGCTTGAGGGGGAGCCGGGCCATTTTAAGGCGCATATCCGCATAGAACCCCGGTACGTGGATCCCGCCAAATGTACCAGCTGTTCGGAGTGCACCAAGATCTGCCCCATTGAAGTTTTCGATGAACAGGACATGGGGCTGAGCAAACGCAAAGCCATATATAAAAAGTACCCCCAGGCCATTCCCGGGGCCTTTGCCATCAGCAAGCGGGGGACCGCGCCGTGCAAGGCCACCTGCCCCGCCCATGTCAGCATTCAAGGCTACATCGCATTGATCAACCAGGGGAAATACAGGGAAGCCCTGGATCTGTTCCGGGAGGCGCATCCCTTTCCCGGGGTGTGCGGCCGGGTCTGCCATCATCCCTGCGAGGGGATCTGCACCCGGGGGGACTATGACCAGCCCCTGGCCATACGGGAGCTCCACCGGTTTTTGAGCGACTGGGAGCGCAGCCAGGGGGAGCCCTCCATCCCGGTGACCGCTGAAAAAAAGGATAAAAAGGTTGCGGTGATCGGTTCCGGGCCTGCCGGACTGGCCGCCGCCTATTTCCTTGCACGTCAGGGTTACGGCGTCACGGTTTACGAAAAGCTTCCCCTGGCCGGCGGCATGATGGCGGTGGGGATCCCCGAATACCGGCTCCCCAGGGATGTTCTGGCCGAGGAGATCCGCATCATCGAGCAAATGGGAGTCGCCATCAGAACCGGCGTGACCTTCGGCAAGGATATCACTCTAGACAGCCTCAAGGCCGAAGGATACGCCGCGGTGTTTCTCGCCATCGGGCTTCACGCCGGCCGGAAGCTCGGGGTGGACAACGAGGACGCCCAGGGGGTTCTTCAGGGCGTGACCTTTTTACGGGATGTCGCCATGGGCCGTGAGGTGAAGGTCGGCAAGGATGTTCTGGTGATCGGCGGCGGGAACGTGGCCATTGACGTGGCATTGACCGCCAAACGAAAAGGCGCAAAAAACGTCACCATGATCTGCCTGGAAAAACGCGAAGAAATGCCGGCCTGGAAATACGAAATCGACGAGGCCATTGAGAGCGGCATCACCATCGTCAACAGCTTCGGTCCGAAATCCTTTTTCATCGACAGCGGCAGACGGGTCTCGGGCATCGAGTTTAAAACCTGCTCCTCGGTGTTCGACGAGAACGGCCGCTTCAACCCGAAGTACAACGAGGAGGTCTGCCAGGCGTTTTTCGGAGACACCGTGATCATCTCCATCGGCCAGACCACCGACCTTTCGGACATCAACACCCATGGCCTGCCGCTGACAAAATCCGGCGCTCTGGCGGCCGATCCGATCACCCTTCAGACCTCTCTGGAATGGGTCTTTGCAGGGGGAGACGCCTTATACGGCCCCAAGTCGGTGGTGGAAGCCGTGGCCTGCGGAAAAGAGGCGGCTGAAAGCATCCACCGGTACATCAATCAAATGGATTTAAGGGAAGGCCGCGAAAAGGAATGGACATACGAGAAGCCGGATATCATCCAAGAACCCCATCAGGAACGCGTGCCGGTGCGCTGCCTGGATCCCAAAGCCCGGGAAGGCAACTTCAACGAGGTTTCCTGCGGCTACAACGAGGCCGAAGCACGGGCCGAGGCCCGGCGCTGCCTCAAATGCGGGATCTGTTCCGAGTGCTACCAGTGCGTGAAGTCCTGCCTGGCCCAGGCCATCGACCACACCCAGACCGTTGAGGAACGCGATCTTGCCATCGGAGCGGTGGTGCTCTGCCCCGGAAGCGAGGTCTTTGATCCGTCGGATCTCGAGGACACCTACAAATACCGGTCCAGCCCCAACGTGCTCACCAGCCTGGAGTTCGAGCGGATCTTAAACGCATCCGGGCCGACCCTGGGGCACCTGGTCCGAATGTCGGACCACAGGGAGCCCCGCCGGATCGCCTGGCTTCAGTGCATCGGCTCCCGGGACACCAACCGCTGCGGGAACGGCTACTGCTCCTCGGTCTGCTGCATGTACGCCATCAAGGAGGCCATGATCGCCAAAAGCCATTGCAGCCACGAGCTGGAGACGGTGATCTTCAATATGGATATCCGCACCTTCGGCAAGGATTACGAAAGGTATTACTCGCGGGCGAAAAATCAAGCCAAGGTGAGGTTTGAAAAGGCCAGGGTTCACACCATCGATGTCATCGAGGAATCCGGCGACCTTCAGCTCAAGTACGCGGACGAGTCCGGAAATCTTAAAATCGAGACCTTTGACATGGTGGTGCTTTCCGTCGGTCTGGTGGTTCCGGCCTCGGTCATTGAAACCGCTCGGCGGTTAAACATTCGGCTCAACAAATACAACTTCGCCGAAACCAGCCCGTTTACGCCGGTTGACACCTCCCGGCCCGGGGTCTTCGCCTGCGGCGTCTTTCAGGGACCCAAGGATATTCCGGCATCCGTGACCGAGGCGAGCGCTGCGGCCTGCGCAGCCGGGCGGCTGCTTGCCGAGGCAAGGGGCCGCATGGTCAAGACGGTGCATCGCCCCGAGGAGATGGATCTCACGGGGGTGGAACCCCGGGTGGGGGTGTTTGTCTGCGACTGCGGCATCAACATCGCCGGGGTGGTGGATGTGCCGGCCGTGCGCCAATACGCCGAAACCCTGCCCCATGTGGTCTATGCCGGTGAAAACCTGTTTACCTGCAGCCAGGACGCCCAGGAGGTCATCAAGGAAAAAATAAAGGAGCATCGAATCAACCGGGTAGTGGTCTCCTCCTGCACCCCGAAAACCCACGAACCGATATTCATGGACACCCTTGAATCCATCGGGCTGAACAAGTACCTGTTTGAAATGGCCAACATCCGCAACCAGGATTCCTGGGTGCATGCCGACGCACCCGCGGACGCCACGGAAAAGGCCAAGCAGCTGGTGCGCATGTCCGTGGCCCGGGCGGTCTGCTTAAAACCGTTAAAGGAACGCCGTATCCCGGTGACCAAGCGCGCCCTGGTGGTAGGCGG
>DYLE01000164.1 GCA_020722245.1 Desulfonema limicola | reverse complement strand
AAAGACAGCGCCCGCCTTTGACCGGTCGGTGAAATTCATCATGGGCGCGTTTGCCGCATACTTCATCGTTTGCCTTTTGTTCCATATTTTCCACAACCGATCTGGAGGCGGAAATCTGTTCAGATGGGAACGGGGGCACGAGGTTCGCCTGCTGGCCTTTATCCCCATCTATTTTTTATTTTACCGGGCCGCCTTAAAACCCTGGCCGTTCTGGTACGGCATCGCCCTGGGCGCGATCCTATCCGGGATTTACGCCATCTTTTGTGTATACGGCCTATCCGCCAAACCCCGGGCCGAAGGCTCCTACCATGCCATCGCATTCGGGGACATCTCCCTTGCCCTGGGGTTTATGGGCCTGGCCGGAATCCGCTATTTTCAAAAACAACACCCCGCGGGTGCGATTATTCCTCTTTTTGCCGTCGCCCTCGGCATCCTGGCCGGTTTACTGTCAGGCAACCGGGGCTCAATCATCGCCATCCCTTTCCTGACCCTGATCTTTTTCATTCAACTCGGCGGTTTCAAAAGACCCTGGCGCTCCCGCGACATCCTGATTCTGAGCATCGTTCTGCTGCCCCTAGGGTTCTATCATCTTCCCGGATCATCCCTGGATTATCGGATTCGAACCGGATGGGGTGAAACCAAGGCCTTTTTCCAGGGAAAAGGCGTAGGACCCTATGCGGTCCGCCTCGGCATCTGGACCGAAGGATGGAAGATGTTTGTCGGCCATCCGATTTGCGGTCTGGGCAGAGACGGCTGTGAACAAACAATTCGGGAAAAGAAGGAAAAAAAAGAGATTTCCGAGCTTGTCGCCGGATACGATTCCTCCCCCCGCAACATGTACCTCAATCACCTGGTCGCCTACGGCATCGGCGGCCTTGGGATCCTGCTTGCGATTTTTCTCTCGCCGCTGCTCATCTTTCTGCCGGCGGCGAAAAAAAGCGGCGGCCTGCGGGACATGGGGTTTGCGGGCCTGATGCTCATCACCAGCTTCATGATCTTCGCCCTGACCGAATCCATCTTCAACCGGAATGTCTTTATCAGTTTATACATCATTCTGATGGCCGCGATAGCCTTCTTGGCCGCTCCATCCAGACAGGGCGAATGACCCACCGGGCATGAGTTACCGGGTACTCTGCATCATTGACCGAAGCGATCTGGCGCACACCGAGCTGTTTATCGGCTTGAAAAAGGCCGGAGTGGATATCGAGGTCATCTGCAACCCCACCGGAAGGTATTATTCCCGTTTAAAATCCTCCGGCGTGCCAATGGCCGATCTTATTCTAAAAGGCCGGTTTGACCGGTCCGGCATTCGGCGGATCTCAAACCAGTTGACAACCCGACCCTATGACATCCTTTACTGCTTTACCAATGCCGCGGTTTCAAACACCCTGATCGCATCCCGCAACAGGCGATTTAAAATCATCACCTATCGGGGCACCATCGGAAACATCAGCTTTGCCTCTCCGGCCTCATGGACCACCTACCTTCACCCCCGGGTGGACCGGATCGTCTGCGTTTCAAACGCGGTGCGGGATTACCTAAGCCGGCTCAGGCTTTTCGGGCTGAAAATTCCGAATCGCAAACTGGTGACCATCTATAAAGGGCATGACCCAAGCTGGTATGAGGGACCGGCCGCGGACCTTTCCGAATTTAGCATACCTGAGGAGGGCTTTGTCGTGGGTTTTGCCGGAAGGGATCGGCCCCACAAGGGGATCGGGGTGCTGGTCGACTCGGCCGGGTATCTGCCCAAGGGGCTGCCGATCCATTTCGTGCTGATGGGAAGGCTGCTTGAAAACAGAAGGCTTCTGCGAAAAATCGCAAAGAGCCCGTATGCGGCGAACATGCATCTGACCGGATACCGTAACGACGCGCCGGCGATCGCGGCCGCCTGCGACGTCTTTGTCATGCCGTCCACCCAAAAAGAAGGGCTGTCCCGGGCGGTGATCGAAGCCATGTCCTGCGCTACGCCGCCGATTGTCAGCGACATGGGAGGGCTTTCCGAGATCGTGGTGGATCAGGAATGCGGGCTGCTCGTTCCACCGAAACATCCGGCCGCCATCGCCGCGGCTGTTTTAGAATTATATCATCATCCGGAAAAAAGAAAAAGGCTGGGACAAGCGGCGAAACAGCGGATTTACGACCGGTTTCACATTCAGGCCACCATCTCTCAAACAATAAGCCTGTTTGAAGAAGTGATGAGGGAACAGCCGTAGCAGGATCGCGGCAATGCGTTTTAGCCCCGGCTCAGGGTGATCAGCCGGTACACCAGCATGCCGGCAAGCCAGACCGCGTCCTCCGGGGAAAGGAACTCCCCGGCGGTGATGTCAAACAGGACATTGGCCTCGGACTCAAACTCCTCATCCGCCTCCCACAAAATAAGCTGAAGGGGCACCCTGGGCAGAGGGGAAAACGAAAACCCCGCATCGCCCCTATCCGCCGGAACACCGCCGAGCTTTTCCGCGGCCTGGGCCAGGCCAGTCGGGTTTTTGCCGAAAACCTTTTTTAACGGATCGATGGCCCGCTTCACAAACGCGCTGTAATAAAACGAAGCCCCCTGAATTTCACGATAGGCGATCCATTTTCCGGCCGGCGTCAAGGACTTGCCGGCGTCCATGTAGTGAAGGATCAGCACCTGTTCCTGAAGCGGAACCGGCTTCTCGGCGTTCGACACATCCATAAACTCAAACTCCGGATACCCGGCCCGGTAAAGCCGGTCCAGAAACGGGATCTGAAACACGCGGCCGTCGGTCAGCATAAACCCGGAGCAGTCGGCGATTTCCCCTGGGGGCTTGGCGGCAAGCCGCTCCACCGTTATCTTCTTTGCATTCGCATAATCATCCACGCGCGCCATTTCATCTTCTCTTCATAAACAAAAGAGCCTCACCCCCGGATAAGAGGGGTGAGGCCTTTTGAGTAAAATAAAATTACAATGCGGTTAAATCTCCAGCCAGGAATCCGAATACAGGGTTCTGCCCAGAATCACGTCCACGGTTTTCACGTAATCGGCCAGCTCCTTGGAAAGGCTGCTGATGGCCGGGGCCTTGCCGTCCATGGCGGCATAAATGATGTCTACGATATCCTGACGTTTGCCCTTGGCGATCTGGGTTAATTTTTCGTCTAAGGGATCGGAAATCACCGAGTACATGCCGCAGCGTTGAAGCATGACCATAAACGTCTGATTCAAGATCGGGCGCAGGTGATTGGGCGGCCCATTGGACACATTGGACAGACCGCAGGTGCTTTTTGCGCCTGGAGCGATATCCGGCAGCATCTTCTGAAATTCCATCAGGCTGACGCTCTGCGGCTGTTGAATGTTCACCGGCGTCACAATCCCGTCCACCCAGATCTTCTCGTTGGGAATCCCGGCCTCATTGGCGGCATACAGCAGCTCCACGCAAAGGGCGGCCCGTTCGTTCTCATCCCGGGGCAGGCCTTCCGGGCCCCACATCAGGGCGATGAAATCCGCATTGTATTTCACCGCGATGGGGATCATCTTCTCGTAACGTTCCTTGCGGCACATGATGGAGTTGATGAGCGGCGGATTGGGCGTCTCTTTATAGACCTTGAGCCCGGCCTCAATCGCCTCGATATTGGAGCTATCCAGGGCCAGGGGAATATCATCCACCACCTCCTGAACCGTCTGGACCACCCAGGGCATCAGCTCGGGCCCGTCCTTCTTGGCCGGTCCGAGGTTGATGTCGATGTAATCCATCCCCTTCTCCCTCTGCCGCAGCGCTTCTTCCTGGATCGGCTTGGGATCCCGTTCTTTAAACGCCTTACCGATTTTCTTGGACATGACGTTTAGGCTTTCACCTATGCACAGCATCTGTCTACCTCCCTTCTTGGATTGGCAATCGATTTGTCATCCTCCTTGTTGGACCTATCGTGACTTAAGGAATGCGGGCAGATGAGGCGCCTCCCTCGGACCCACCGTCACCGTCCAGTCAGGCAACTCCTCCTCAAGCTCACCGACTATGGCTGCGGCATAACCCGGAATAATCAGCTCCTTTTTCTTGACCTTGTCCGCGATTCCGCATTTCTTCACGAAGGCGCCCACGTCGTCGCCCGCAAACTTTCCGGCCGCCCACGCGGTCAGAACAGACAGCCCTTCCGTATCCTTGATCAGCAGCCATGAGGGCACCCGGCTCCCTTCGATCTCGCCGGAGACAATAAAATAGGTCAGGGCAAAGTTGGTGGTGACCAGCACCGGAGAGTTCTCATTCGGGTTTCCGATCTCATAAATGCCCTGGGTCACCATCATGGGCCGCTGCGGGTCGGTGAAGATGTTCAACCGCTCCAGCAGCAGGGGGAATAAAGACTCAGGGGTGAAATCCGAAAGCACGGTGATCGCGCCGTACTTGGCGATGAACATGGCGGCGATCAGTGTCTCCATATCCATGTTGGAGGCCATCTCGCACGGGAATGTGATGGTGGGGAAACCCACCGACCGGTTCAACGCCTTCAGCGCGGCCCGCCGAATGCCGACCTGATCTTCAAGCGCCTGTTTGATCTCCCGGGACCCGGGATCGATCACCAGCTTCTTTATGCCCATCCCCACAAGCTTGTCGGTCAAGGGAATCAGAGCCCCCACGGAATCGGCCTTCACCGCCAGCGGCAGGTCGGTTTCCTTGGCCAGGGCTCCGTAGGCATCCACGTTATCGGCCGTGGCCGCATAAATCAAGGGATTTTTAAACCGCGTCGCCTCGATGCCGGCCTTCATCACATCCAGTTTCTTCGACATCAATATCAGGTTGAACTCGGAGGTCTCGGCGATGGTTTTCGCGACCATCGCAAACGCCTTGGCATCGCCGGAGACATCCTCCACCGCCACCAGTTCAGGCCGAAGGTTCAACCCCACCCGCTCGTACTGAAACGCGTTCCATGCGGCGAGCTTGGCCTTCAGATCCTTTTCAGAGATGTCGGACGCCACCCGAACGGCGATACCGGTTTTGTTGTAAAATGTTTTTTCATGCCTGTAGAGCACCGTTTCCCCGCCCACCGTGAGCTTTCGAACACCCTTGCCGATCTGCACCGGCAGGATCGGCGGGGCGGACGCCTCCGCCAGCTTCTCCCGTGCCTCGGGCGAGACATAGGGACAATCGTCAAGGCTCGCCTTGCCGGAGGCCAGGTTCATCGCAAAGGCAAGGCAGGTGGGAACCCCGCATTCCTTGCAGTTGGTCCCTGGAAGGAGCTTAAATATCTGAATACCGGTTAATGCCATTTTCGTCTCCTCATATTTTTAATCCATTTTTCACAAACTTCTAAACCAATCACTGCGGCAGATCCCCGGGCGGCGGGCAAAACCGCCGCCCGAGAAATCGCCGTATATCATCAAACCAACGGATCCATAGAAAGCGCGGGATGCCCTTTTTCCTTCAGGTAGGGCAGAATCTCCTCTTCCGTGGTGCCGACCGTGTCATCGGCGATCATGTCATAGAGATTCGGATACCCCAGCTCCTGACCCCGCTTATCAATCCGCTCCTTGA